>JALZNB010000292.1 GCA_030857905.1 Actinomycetota bacterium | reverse complement strand
GGTTGAGCGCGATCACGCACAGCGCGGTCACCCGGATCTCCCGGCGGCTCCACACCCAGCGCAGCCCCTCCAGGATCTCCCGGCCCAGGTGCGCGTCCGCCACCGGCGTCACCACCCTGGCGGGCATCCTGATGAACAGGATGGCCACGAAGGCGATCAGGTGCGTGATCACGTCGAGCAGGAACGGCACCCACCGGCCGACCGCGAAGAGCAGGCCGCCCAGGGCGGTGCCCGCCATCTGCCCGACCGACGACCGGGCCGTGTTCATCGCGATGGCGGTGGCCAACTGGGAGTCGGGCACGATGTTCGGCAGGCTCGCGTCCTCGGCGGGCTCGAACAGGGCCCGGCACACACCCATCACGACCGAGACGGCGACCATGTGCGCGATCGTCGGCACGCCCATGAGGATCACGACGACCAGGCTGCCCAGCGCGAGGAATTGCGCCGCCTCGCACACCAACATGATCCGCTTGCGGTTCCACCGGTCCACCAGCGCGCCCGCGGGCACCCCGACGACCAGTTGCGCCACCGCGTCGGCGGCGAGCACCAGACCCGATGCCGCCGCCGACCCGGTGAGCGCGAGCACGAGCAGCGGGAAGGCGATCATCGAGGCGCTGAAGCCGACCTCGGCGCACGCCTGACCCGCCCACAGCAGCGTGTAGTTCCGGTTGCGCGCCAACCGAACCGGCGCGGTGTCGGGAGTGACCGGTTTCAGGTCGCTCACAAAGCCCTCCGGCAATCCTCGGCGATGGCCCGCAACGCTTCGGCGAAGTCCGCGGCCACGGCCTCGATCGTGGCCGCGTCGTGGATGTCGGGCTGGTAATACCAGGCGAAGGTGAGCTTACCGTCGCCGACCTCGCCGACGATGTCGATCAGGTGGTCTCCCCGGTCGGCCGGGTCGTGGTCCCGGCCGATCACGGAGTGGGTCTCGCCGAAGAGGCTGTTGTCGGCGTCGTCGGCGCGGGAGTCGAACTGCCCGAGGTAGTTGAACGAGATGCGCGGCGGTACTCCCTCGTGGCGCAGCGAACCGAGGTAGCGCAGCGCGCCGTAGCCGAAACCGTTGCCAGGGATGGCACGCAGTTGCTTGCGGATACCGCGAACCATCGCGCGCCAGTCCCCCGCCGGGACGGTCAACGCGACCGGGAACATCGAGGTGAACCACCCGACCGTGCGGGAAAGGTCCACGTCGTTGAGGATGTCCTCCCGGCCGTGGCCCTCAAGGGCGATCACGACCCGCTCGTCACCGGTCCACCGCGACACGGCCCGCGCGAGCGCGGCCAGCAGAACGTCGTTGATCCGGGTGCGGTACGCGGTGGGAGCCCCGCGCAGCAACGCGTCGGTGTCCTCGGTGTCGAGTTCCACCGACACGGCGGCGGGATCGGACCCGACCGTCGACGCCGTCCGGTCGACCGGCAGCTCACCGTCACCGGTGGCGGCCTCCCAGATCGGCAGCTCGTGGTCGAGTCCGCCGCTCTCGACGAAGGCGCTGAGCCCTCGCGACCACGCCTGGAACGAGGTGGTCTTCGCGCCCAGATCGATCCGTTCACCGCGCATCACCTGGTGGTAGGCCGCATCCAGGTCGTCGAGCAGGATGCGCCACGACACGCCGTCCACCACGAGGTGATGGGCGACGAGCAGCAGCCGGGGCGCCGATCCGTCCGCGAAGCGGTAGAGCACCGCCCGCAGCAGCGGACCCGTTTCCAGGTTGAAGCTCGCCTGCGCGGCGTCGGCGATCCCCTCCATCACATCGGAGTCCATTGTGGACAACGAGTGCGCTTCGAGGATGTCGACGGGGTCCACCGCCGCGTTCTCCTGGGTCCAGCCTTCGGGGCCGCGGTGGAACCGCAGCCGCAAGGCGTCGTGATGGGCGAGCAGGGCCATCAGCACGCCCCGCAGGGCGTCCGTGTCCACTGCACCGACCAGTTCGACCATGTGCCCCTGGTTGAAGTGGTGCGGACTGACCCGCTCACGTTCGAAGAACCAGTGCTGGATCGGCGTCAGCGGCACCGGGCCGACCACCGGCAGCCGGTCCTCGGCCCGCTCGGCCGCGACCGTCACCGTGGGCGCCAGCTCGGCGATGGTCTGGTGGGTGAACAGATCCTTGGTCGCCACCCGCAGTCCCGCCTGCCGGGCGCGGGCCACCACCTGAATGCTCAAGATCGAGTCGCCGCCGAGGGTGAAGAAGTTGTCGGCGACACCGACCCGCGCCACGCCGAGCACGTCGGCCCAGATCCGCGCGAGTTCGGTCTCCATCGGCGTCGTCGGCCCGACGTACTCGCTGTCCGACGTGCCGAGATCCGGCTCGGGCAACGCGCGCCGGTCGACCTTGCCGTTGGCCGACAACGGAAGCGCGTCCAAGAACACGAACCCGGACGGCACGAGGTAGTCGGGCATGGTCGCCGACAGGAACTCGCGCAGGGAAGCGGCACTCGGCGGTGTCGACGCGGCGACATAACCGACGAGGCGCTTGTGCCCGGCGCTGTCGGTCCGCACGGCGGCGGCCGCGTCGGCGACGAGCGGGTGTCGGCGCAGCGCGGCCTCCACCTCACCGAGTTCGATCCGGAAGCCACGCACCTTCACCTGGTCGTCCGCCCGGCCCGCGAACATCAGTCGGCCGTCACCGGTCCACCGCACGAGGTCGCCGGTGCGGTACAGCCGCTCGCCGGACGCGCCGAACGGGTCGGCGATGAACCGCTCGGCGGTCAATCCCGGCCGGTGCAGGTAACCACGCGCGAGGGAGCTGCCCGCGACGTACAACTCGCCAGCGACGCCGACCGGCACCGGACGCAGGTCCGCGTCGAGGACGTAGGCCCTGGTGTTCCAGATCGGGCGGCCGATCGGTGGTGCCTCGCCCGCCACGAGCGGTTCGCTCCAGGTGGCCACCACGGTGGACTCGGTCGGGCCGTAGGCGTTGATCATGCGACGCCCCGGCGCCCACCGCGCGACCAACTCGGCCGAGCAGGTGTCACCGCCGACGATCAGCGTCCGCAGGTGCGGCAGTTCCATGTCGGGCACGGTGGCCAGCGCGACCGGCGGGATCAGCGCGTGAGTCACGCGTTGGTCGCGCAACACCGTGGCCAACTGGTCGCCCAACAGCGGTCCCGGCGCCGGAACCACCAGCGCGGCGCCGGATGTCAGCGCCATGCAGAACTCCAGCACCGACGCGTCGAAGCTCGGTGAGGAGAACGCCAGCACGCGATCGCCCGCCCGCACCTGGAAGTGGTCGATCTCGGCGGCGGCGAAGCTCGCGAGCCCGGCGTGTGTCACCACGACGCCCTTGGGCCTGCCGGTCGACCCGGAGGTGTAGATCACGTACGCCGGGAAGTCCGGTCGCAGCGGGACCGTCACGTCCGTTGTGGACAGTTCGGCCGCGGCGTCGAGGAAGGCGGGGTCGTCGACGACCACGATCGGCCGGGCGTCGCCGAGCATGAACTCGATCCGGTCGGCCGGGTAATCCGGGTCGACCGGCAGGAACGCGGCCCCCGTCTTGGCCACGGCCAACTCGGCGACCAGGAGTTCGATGGACCGTCCCAGCACCAGCGCGACCACGGTCTCCGGTCGCGCTCCGCGCTCGATCAGCAAGCGCGCGACCTGGTTGGCGCGGGCGTTCAACTGGGCGTAGGTGAGCGAATCCCGGTCCGAGACGATCGCGACCGCGTCCGGGGAGCGCTCGATCTGCGAGCGGACCAACTCCGGCAGCGGAACCGGTGTCACGGCGTGGCCGGTGTCGTTCCAGCTCAACACCATCCGGTTCCACTCGTCACCGGTCAACACCGGCAGGTCGCCGAGTCGCGCGTCGGGGTTGACCGCGACGGCTGCCAGCAGTTCCCTGACCCCGTCGACCAGGCGGTCCGCGGTGACCGCGTCGAACAGGTCGGTGTTGTAGCCGAGAGTGGCGCTCAGCGATCCGTCTTCGGACTCGTGGAACTCGAAGGTGACGTCATAGCTGGCCGACACCACCGGGAACTCGACATCCTCGGCGTCGAGGCCGACGAACCCCTCGGTGCCCGCGATCGCGTTCTGGAGCACGACCATCGCCTGGAACAGCGGTGTGCGGCTGGTGTCCCGGTCCGGCGACACGGCGTCGACGACCCGCTCGAACGGCACGTCCTGGTTGGCGAAGGCGTCCAACACCGTGGATCGCACCCTGGCCAGGAAGTCCGCGAACGACACGGACAGGTCCACTGTGGACCGGAGCACCAGCGTGTTGACGAAGAATCCCACGAGACGTTGCAGATCCGGGTGCTCGCGACCGGAGGACACCGTGCCGACCGCGATGTCGTCCTGCCCGGAGAACCGGTGCAACAGCACCTGGCAGGCGGCGACCAGGCCCATGAACAAGGTGCCGTCATGGCGGCGGGACACCGCTCGCAGCGCGTTGGCGACCAGTGCGGGCACCTCGAACTCGACCTGCGCGCCCGAAGTCGTGTGGACCGGCGGACGTGGGCGGTCGGTGGGCAGTTCCAGTGCGGGGACACCGGAAAGCACCTCACGCCAATGGCGCAACTGCTCGTCCATCACCGAGGACCGGCTCCGCTGCCAGGCGGCGAAGTCGCGGTAGCGCACGGGTAGCGGCGGCAGATCGGCGACCGTCGCGGTCGACGCGGCCCGGTACAGCTCGGCCAAGTCCCCCATGATCACTCCGGCTGACCAGCCGTCGGTGACGATGTGGTGCATGGTCACGGCGAAGACGTAGTCCTCGTCCGCGAGCCGGAACAGCGTGGTCCGCAGCAGTGGCCCGGTGGCGAGGTCGAACGGCCGGGACGCCTCGACGGCGAGCCGCTCCTCCAATGCGTCCTCGACGATCTCGACGACTGGCACCCCCAGCGGCGGGGTCGGGTGCACTTCCTGCACACCACGGCCATCGATGTCACGGAAGGTGGTGCGCAGCGACTCGTGGCGCTCGACCAACGCGGCGACCGCGGCCGACAGCGCGTTGACGTCCACCGGACCGCGCAGCCGCAACGCCAGCGGCGTCACGTACTCGGTGCTGTCCGGGTCGAACTGCTGCAAGAACCACAACCGCTGCTGTGCGAACGACAGCGGCGACTCCGCGGAGTCCACCAGCGCGGGAATGGTCTCCACCGGGACGCCACCACCGAGAGCGGCGGCGAGACCTTCGACAGTCGGGGAGGTGAACAACGCGCGCGGGGAGACCTCGATCCCGAACACGTCCCGCAGGCGGGACACGACTCGGATGCCGAGAATGGAATCGCCGCCGAGCACGAAGAAGTTGTCCTGGGCACCGACCGAACTCACGCCGAGCACCTCGGACCACACCTGGGCGACATCGCGTTCGGCGTCGGTGCGCGGTGGGACGTGTCCCGGCCCGCTCTCCCATTCCGGCGCGGGCAGAGCCCGACGATCGAGCTTGCCGTTGGCGGTCGACGGCAACGCCTCAAGCTGGACGAACGCGGCGGGCACCAGGTACTCCGGCAGGCGCTCGGCCACCGCGGCGCGCAGGTCCGCGACCTCGCCGACGACGTAGGCGACCAACCGCTTGACTCCCGGCTCGTCCTCGCGCACCACCACGGCCACGGAGCTGACCTGGGGCAGGGCGCCGAGCACCGACTCGATCTCACCCAGCTCGATGCGGAAACCGCGCACCTTGACCTGGTCGTCGGCGCGGCCGACGAACACCAGGTCGCCACCCGAGGTCCACCGGACGACGTCGCCCGTGTGATACATCCGGGAGCCCGGCAACCCGAACGGGTCGGCGAGGAACCGGGACGCCGTCATGCCAGGTCGGTCGAGGTAACCGCGGGCGAGGCCGTCTCCCGCGACATACAGCTCCCCCGGCACGCCAGGCGGAACGGGTCGCAGGTCCGCGTCGAGCACGTAGGCCCGGGTGTTGGGCAGCGGCTTGCCGATCGGGGGCACGTCCGAACCGGACAGTGGATCGGACCAGGTGGCCGCGACCGTGCACTCGGTCGGGCCGTAGGCGTTCACCATGCGACGGCCGGAGGCCCAGCGCCGCACCAGATCCGCCGAACACGCGTCGCCACCGACGACGAGCGTGCGCAGGTCCGGCAGAGCGACCTGGGGCACGGTGGCCAGCGCGACCGGCGGGATGAGGGCATGGGTCACCCGCTCGGCGCGCAACACCGCGGCCAGCTGGTCGCCCAGCAACGGGCCGGGCGGCGGGATCACCAGTGTGGCCCCGGATGGCAGGGCCATCGCCATTTCCAGGACGGAGGCGTCGAAACTTGGCGAGGAGAACGCCAGCACCCGATCCCCCGCACGCACGTCGAGGTGATCACGTTCGGCGGCGGCGAAGTTGGCCAGACCCGCGTGGGACACCAGGACGCCCTTGGGGCGCCCGGTCGATCCCGATGTGTAGATCACGTACGCGGGCAGAGACGGCGAGAAGTCCACCACTGGCGCGGTTTCCGGGTAGCCGTCAGTGTGCAGCGGGCCGTCGACGGTCAACACCGGGCGGGCGTCTTCGAGCATGAACGCGATGCGCTCGGCCGGGTAGTCCGGGTCGATCGGCAGGTAGGCCGCGCCCGCCTTCATGGTCGCGAGTTGGGCGACCACGAGGTCCGAGGAACGGGACAGTCGCAACGCGACCAGCCGCTCGGGCCCGGCGCCACGCTCGATCAGCACGTGCGCCAACCGGTTCGCGGCGACATCCAGTTCGGCGTAGGTCAAGGTTCGACCGTCGAACTCCACCGCGGAGGCGTTCGGCGTGCGGGCGACCTGGGCGGCGAACAGCTCGGAGAACACGGTGGGCGTGATCGGGCTCGCGGTCTGGTTCCACTCGACGAGAACCTGGTGGCGCTCGGCATCGGTCAGCCAGCGCAGGTCGGCGAGCCTGGCGGCCGGGGTGCCGGTGAACGCCTCAATGATCGTGCGCAGGCGCTCGGCGAGACCGCGCGCGGTCGTGGCGTCGAACAGGTTGGGGTCATAGCCCAGTTCGATGCGCAGGTCGGGGCCGTCGACGTGAATGCCGACGCTGAGCGGCAGGCTGGTGGTCTCGGTGCCGTCGACCGACACCACACTCGGGCCGCCGTCGGATTCTTCGCCGACCGGATAGTTCTCGAACGCGATAACGCTGTCGAACAGCGCCTCACCGGAAGGAACCTCGCCGCAGGCCTGCACTTGGGCCAGCGAGAGGAAGTCGAACCGCCGCGACTCCGCTTGCGCGTTTTGCAGGCGGTGCAGCCACGGCAGCACCCGGTCAGCGCCGTCGACCTGGACACGTGACGGCACAGTGTTGATGAACATGCCGACCATCGATTCGACACCGGGAAGGTCCGCAGGACGCCCGGACACCGTGCTACCAAAGACAACATCGGACTCGCCCGCGTATCGGGCGAGCAGCAACGCCCATGCGCCTTGGACGACGGTGTTGACCGTCAAACCGTTGGCACGCACCATCTGGTCCACCGGCTCGGCGGGCAGGCTGAGCTGCACCCGCGCGGTCGATTCGACTTCGCGCGCCTCGACCGGCGTCCGGTCGAACGGCAGCGGCGTACGGCTCTCGAACCCGGCGAGAACACCCCGCCAATGCCGTTCGGCCGCGACGACATCCTGCTCGGCGAGCCAGGCGAGGTAGTCCCGGAAAGGCGGCCGCGTCTCCTGGGTGCGCCCGGTGTACTCGGCGAGCACATCGGCGAAGACCTGCGAGGTGCTCCAGCCGTCGAGCAGCAGGTGGTGCGAGGTCCACAGCAGGTCGACACCCGAGGGCTTCTCCTCGATCACCAGCCGCAGCAGTGGCGCCACCGCGGGATCGAACCCACCGGTGAGGTCGTCCTCGGTGATCGCCCGATACTCGATGGGCACCCGAACACCCTGTCGCACGACCTGGATCGGCTCAGGCACGCCACGCCACACGAACTCGGTGCGCAGGATCGGCGTGGCGTCGACAACCCGCTGCCACGCCTCGCCGAGTGCCCTCGGATCGGTGACACCGGCCAGGGCGACCGTGGTTCGGTTGACGTACGCGCCCGAGGAATCCACGAGGCTGTGGAACAACATCCCGGACTGCAACGGGGTCAACGGGTAGATGTCCTCGACCGAGCGGCCATCGCCTACGACGAAGTCCACTCGCGACTGATCGAGCCGGGACAACGGGAAGTCCGAGGGCGTGCGGCCACCGGCGCCCGGCGACGAGCAGTGCGCCACGATCTCGCGCAATGCCGTCACCATCGCCGATGCCACACAGGCCACAGTGGACTCGTCGTAGACCTCGCCCGCGAACTCCCAGTCCAGGTGCAACTTGCCTGACGCGACGGCTCCGGTCACATCGAGCAGATGACTGCGCGCGCCGCCCGGTGCCACGTCCTGACCGAGGTCGTCCGCCTTCGCCCGCAACAGGCCCTCGGACTCGTCCGTGTCGTCGAAACGTCCGAGGTAGTTGAAGAGCACCTGTGGCTCTGGCACCGCGTCAAGACCGGAGTCGGCCTTGAGGTAGCGCAGGGCCTCGAAGCTCAGACCCCGGTGCGGGACCGCCCGCAGCGACTCCTTCACCGACTTGAGCACCGTGCGCCAGTCGTCCGCGACGTCGAGGACGACCGGGAACTGGCTGGTGAACCAGCCAACAGTGCGGGTGAGGTCGACACCGTCCACGATGTCCTCGCGGCCGTGCCCCTCCAGTGTCACACCGATTCGGCGGTGACCGGACCAGTCGGCGAGTGCCCGACCGAGCGCGGCGAGCAGCACATCGTTGACCTGCGTGCGATAGACCTCAGGTACGTCGTGCAACAGCGCGTGCGTGTCGGCCTCACTCAACGCCACCGACACAGTGCGAGCGGCTTGGACGGTGTTGGTGCCGAGGCGGTCGACCGGCAGCGGCGGTAGCTCCGCGATCCCCTGCCAGTGGGCGAGGTCGGCGTCAAAGCCGCCCGCGCCGACATGCGCGGTGAGCAGACGCGACCATTGTCCAAAGGAGACTGACTGGTCGAGTGTCACGTCCTCACCGGCGATCAGCGAGGAATAGGCGCGTTCCAGATCCTCCAAAAGCACGCGCCAGGACACAGCGTCGACGACGAGGTGGTGTGCGGTAAGGAACAAGCGAGGCGCCGGGCCGGTGAACAGCACCGCCCGCATCATCCGACCATCCTCGATGCCGAGTCCGGTCTGTGCCGCTCGGGCGAGGTTGTCGCACTCCTGCGGATCGGCGCTCTCCGCGACGACCAACACCTCACCCGCGGCCACGGGTTCCTGGGTCCATCCGTCCGGGCCCTCGGTGAATCGGGTACGCAGGGCCGGGTGGTGGGCGACCAACGTTTCCAGTGCCTGCCGCAGGGTGGCGACGTGGACATCCGGGTCGACCTCGAAGACCGTCGACATCGTGTACTGGTCGCGATGTTCGGGAGCGAGCGTGCGCAACAGCCAATGCTGGATCGGCGTGAGCGGGGCCGGACCACCGGGGTCGACGACGACGTCGGCCACCTCGCGGGTGGCGGCGAGGGCGAGGTCGGCGACGGTCTGCCTGAGGAAGAGATCCTTGGTGGTGAGTCGAAGTCCGGCGGCTCGCGCCCGAGACACGACCTGCATGCTCAGGATCGAGTCGCCGCCGAGTGCGAAGAAGTTGTCGCGCGCACCGACCTGTTCGACGCCGAGGACGTCCGCCCAGATGGCGGCGAGTTCGCTCTCGACGCCGTCGCGAGGCGCGATGTCCACAGTAGACTCAGGAGCGGCGGGCGCGGGCAGCGCGCGGTGGTCCAGCTTTCCGTTCGCGGTGACCGGAAGGCTGTCAAGGCGAACGAACGCGGACGGAACCATGTACTCCGGCAGGGTCTGGCGGAGGTACGCGGCGAGGTCGTCGGTCGTGTCGGTGACCACGTACCCGACAAGCCGCTTGTGGCTGTCCTGGTCGCGGGCGACGACCGCCGCGTCGCGCACACCCGGGTGGCGCAGCAGAGCGGTCTCCACCTCGCCCGGCTCGATCCGGAAGCCGCGGATCTTCACCTGGTCGTCGACACGGCCGAGATAGTCGAGCGTGCCGTCGACAGTCCACCGGACCTGGTCGCCGGTGCGGTACATGCGGCTTCCGGGCGTGCCGAACGGGTCGGCGATGAAACGGTCCGCGGTGAGACCTGGGCGTGCGAGGTAGCCACGCACCACCTGGGCACCGGCGAGGTGCAGTTCACCGGGAACGCCAACCGGAACCGGCCGGAGGGTGTCGTCGAGGACGTAGGCGCGGGTGTTGTGCAGCGGGCGGCCGATCACCGCCTGGTCGCCCTCGATCATGCCGTAGCTGGCGTCGACCGTGACCTCGGTGGGGCCGTAGAAGTTGTAGGCGGTCAGGTTGGCCGCCGCGAGATCGCGCCACAAGGTGTCGCCGATCGCCTCACCGCCGAGGGTGAGCGCGCGCAGGCTCGTGTCGGTCAGGCCCGCCGCGACGAGCTGGCGAGCGTGTGCGGGCGTCACGTCGAGGACGTCGAGGTGTTGGTCGGCGTAGGAGACCAGCGCGTGCGGGTCGAGTCGGACGTCGTCACCGATGATGTGCAGCTCGTGGCCCGCGGTGAGGAACAGCAACCCCTCGATGGCCGTGTCGAAGGAGAACACCGAGGTCTGGCCGTAACGCAGCCTTTCTCCGTGCGGCTCCATCAACTCGGTCCGCTGGTGGGCGAACAACGCGGCGAGGTTGCCGTGCTGGACCACCACGCCCTTGGGGGTTCCGGTGGAGCCGGAGGTGTAGATCACGTACGCGGCGTGGTGTGGCGAGATCGATACGCCCGGCTCGCTGGTTGGGTGGCCGTGAGTGTCCGGAAGGGACTCAAGGACCACCGCGGGCGCGGAGTCGGTCAGCAGGAAGTCGATCCGCTCGCGCGGCAGGCTGGTGTCGATGGGCAGATACGCGGCGCCGGACTTGAGCACGGCGAGAATGGCCACGACCATGTCCGCCGAGCGCGGCAGCGCCAGTGCGACCACCGACTCGGGACCCGCGCCACGCTCGATCAACAGATGCGCCAACCGGTTCGCGGCGGCGTCCACCTCCGCGAAGCTGCGGACATCCTCGCCGCACACGACGGCGACAGCGTCGGGAGTCTGGGTGACCTGAGCCGAGAATGTCTGGTGCAACGCGGTATCCGGCACCGGACGGTCAATGCCTTGCCAGTCGTGCAACACCTGCTGCCGCTCCCCCGCGTCGAGCAGCGGCAGTTCGGCGATCTGACGATCAGGGTCGGCGGCGACAGCGGCGAGCAGCGCACCGAGGTGCCGGGTCATCCGCACGACCGTCGAAGCGTCGAACAGGTCGGGGTTGTACTCGACGGCACCGCGCAACTCGCCGTCGGACTCCTGGAACTCGAACGTGAGATCACACGTGGAGGTGTCGACCGGCAGGTCCACTTCCCGCACGCGCAACCCGGCCATTTCCGGGATCTCGCTTGGCGTGTTCTGCAACAGCATCATCACGTCGAACAGCGGACTGCGGCTGGTGTCCCGTTCCGGCGCGACCGCGTCGACGACTCGCTCGAACGGCACGTCCTGGTTGGCGAACCCGTCGAGCACGCTCGCGCGAACCGCGGCGAGCAGGTCGATGAATGATCCCTCCACTGTGGACCGAAGAACGAGGGTGTTGACGAAGAAGCCGACGACTCCTTCGACTTCGGCACGCTCGCGACCAGAGGCGACCGTGCCCACCGAAATGTCGGTTTGTCCGCTATAGCGGGAGAAGAGCACCTTGCTCGCGGCCAACAGCGTCATGAACAGCGTGCTGTCCCGACGTTTGCCCAAGTCCTTCACCGCGTCGGCGACTGACGCCGGGATGGTGAACTCGTGCTTGGCGCCCGCGGTCGAGCGGACGGCGGCACGGGGGCGGTCGGTCGGCAGACGCAGTGGTTCCAGGTCGGCCAGCGTGTCTCGCCAGTAGTCGAGGTGGGTGGCGTCGATTTGGTCGCGCTGCCAGATCGCGAAGTCCTGGTAGCGCACGGGAAGCGGCGGCAGCGATGCCGGGACGCCCGAGACCGCGGCCGCGTACAGGGCAGCGAGGTCATCGGTCAGGACGGAGGTCGACCAGCCGTCGGTGATGATGTGGTGCAGGGTCATGACCAGCACGTGATCATCGGCGCCGAATCGGAGCAGTCGGGCCCGCAACAGCGGACCTTCACGCAGGTCGAACGGCCGCGCGTTCTCGTCGGCGAGCAGTCCGGTCAACGCGGCCGGATCGATGTCCTCGGGAACCAGCACGACGGGGTAGGGCTCGCCCACGATCTGCACGGCGTCATCGAAGGTGGTGCGCAACGACTCGTGTCGCACGACCAAACCCGTGAGCGCGGTCGACAGCGCGTCGACGTCAAGCGGGCCAGTGAGCCTGAGTGCGGTCGGGCTGACGTACTCGGTGCCACCCGGCTCGAACTGGTCGAGGAACCACAGCCGCCGCTGCGCGAACGACTGGGGCGCCGGTCCATCCACAGTGGACACCGGTATCACCGACGTGTCACCACCGGGGATGGCGCGCGCGAGTGCCACCACGGTCGGGTTCTCGAACACCGCCCGGGGTGAGAGCTGTGTGCCGAACGCGGCACGCAACCGGGACACCACCCGGATGCTGAGGATCGAGTCGCCGCCGAGTGCGAAGAAGTTGTCCTCCGCGCCGACCTTGTCCACGCCGAGGACATCAGCCCACGCCGCGGCGACCAGTCGTTCGGCCTCGGTACGCGGCGCGATGAACTCGGCCCCGGCGGTGAACTCCGGCTCGGGCAACGCCCGGCGGTCGAGCTTGCCGCTGGCGTTGAGCGGTAGTGTGTCCATCGAGACGAACGCGGCGGGCACCATATAGTCCGGCAACAGCCGACTCGTCTGATCGCGCAGATCTGTCGCTGTTCCCACCACGTAGGCGATCAGTCGCGCGTCGCGGGCGATGACAGCGGCGTCGACCACCCCGGGCAGTCCACGCAATACGGCCGCGACCTCCCCTGGCTCGATCCGGAAACCCCGAATCTTCACCTGGTCGTCGAGACGGCCGAGGTAGTCGATGAGGCCGTCGTCGGTCCACCGAGCCCGGTCACCGGTGCGGTACATCCGGGCGCCCGCAGGACCGAACGGATCGGCCAGGAACCGAGTCGCGGTGAGCCCGAAACGGCCGAGATAACCGCGGGCGATCTGGGCGCCCGCGAGGTACAGCTCACCGGGAACACCAGGCGGCACAAGGTTCAGGTCCGCGTCGAGGACATAGGCGCGGACATTGCGTATCGGCACACCGATCAGCGGACGATCCGACTCTGTCGTGAGGCAGACAGTCGCGTCGACCGTGCACTCGGTCGGGCCGTAGTAGTTGATGACCGTCAGCCCTGGCCGGGCCAGCGTTCGCCACAGCGACTCGGGCAACGCCTCGCCGCCGAGCATGAGGGTGGTCACCGGAGTGTCGAGCAGGCCCACCTCCATGAGCTGAGTGGTGAAGGTCGGGGTGACGTCGAGGACTGTGATGGCGTGTTTGGTGAAGTAGTCGACCAGCCCGGACGGATCGAGCCGCAGATCGTCATCGATGACGTGCACTTCGTGGCCTGCGCCGAGGAACAACAGGCTCTCGACGGAGGTGTCGAAGGAGAAGTTCGCGGTGAGCGCGAATCGCGAACGACCCCCGTCCGCCGCGGGACCGGTGAACGAGAGAGCGTGGTCGAAGTACAGGTTCGCGAGGTTGCCGTGGTCGATCACGACACCCTTGGGAGTCCCGGTGGAACCCGAGGTGTAGATGACGTAGGCCGCGTAGTCGGCGCGAAGGGTCACCTCCGGGCGCGTATCCGGGAAGCCTTCCGTCGCGACCTCGTCAAGGACGATCACCGGCCTGGCGTCCGAGAGCAGGAACTCGACCCGCTCTGCGGGCAGCGAGTCATCGATCGGCAGGTACGCGGCGCCGGACTTGAACACGCCCAGGATGGCGACCATCATCTCGGTTGACCGGGGCAACCGCAGTGCCACCAACCGTTCCGGGCCCCCGCCTTCGGCGATGAGCCGGTGGGCGAGCCGATTCGCGGCGGCATCGAGTTCGGCGAAGGTCAACGCGGTGTCGCCGCCGACAACGGCGACAGCCTCCGGGGTCAGCGCGGCCTGGCGCTCGAACACCTCGGGGAACAACATCTCCGGCGTGCGCAACGCGGTGTCGTTCCACGTGGTCAGCACCCGCTCGTGGTCCTCTGTGGACATCCACGGCAAGTCGCCGACCGGGGCGTCGATGCCCTCGGCCAATCCGATGAGCAGACTGCGCAGCCACTCGGAGACCCGTCGCGCGCTGCTGTCATCGAGCAGTGCGGGATCGTAGGCGAGGTCGAGGTGGACGCGGTCGTCGAGGTGCGCGGACAACGTGAGCGGCAGGTTCGTGGTGTCCACGGCGTGCACTTCGGCGACGCGCAAGCCATCCTCCGATGAGGCGTCCTCGAAAGGATAGTTCTCGAAGACGACCACGCTGTCGAACAGCGCGGTACCCGGAGACAGGTCACTGTGCGCCTGAACCCTGGGCAGGGCAAGGAAATCGAACCGCCGGGACTCGCTCTGCGCGGCCTGAAGATCGCGCAGCCACTGGCCGGTCGGCTGTGCGGGGTCGACCTTCACGCGGGTCGGCACGGTGTTGATGAACATGCCGACCATCGACTCGACCCCGGCCAACTCCGCGGGCCTGCCGGAGACGGTGCTGCCGAAGACCACGTCATCGGTACCCGCCCACCGCGACAACAGGATCGCCCAAGCGCCCTGCACGGCGGTGTTCACGGTGAGCCCGGCGGCCTGCGCGGCCGCGCGCACCCGCTCGGACTCCGCGCGGGTCAGCGTCAGCTTGACCGACTCGCTCGACTCGGTCCGGTGCGCGTGCGTGGGCGGTCGGTCATAGGGCACGGCGACGGGAGAGTCGAACCCGGCCAAGACCTGCTGCCAGTGAGCGTCGGCCGCATCGGTGTCCTGCCGCGCCAACCACCGCAGGTACTCGCGGAACGGCCTGCGCACCGGGGGCACCGAGGGCAGGCCCCGGCTGAGGGCCTCGTACTCCGCGCACACCTCGCCGAACACCTGGCCGGTGCTCCACCCGTCCAACAGGACGTGATGCGACGACCACACCAGCACGACGCGGTCATCGGTCCACCGGACGATCTCGACACGCAGCAGCGGCGCCCGACCGAGGTCGAAACCGCGCTCGCGGTCGGCCGCGAGCAGATCAGCCAACGCGCTGTCCCGGTCCGAGTGGTCACGCAGGTCGTGCACGGTTGTCCGCAGCGGCGCGGCGTTGTGCACGACCTGGACGGGCTCGTCCACACCCTCCCAGACAACCGAGGTCCGCAGCACGGGATTGCGGTCGACAACCCGCTGGAACGCGTCGGCAAGCGCGTCGGGGTCGGAGACACCGTCGAGCACCAGCCGAACCTGATCGACGTACGCGCCGCCATCCGGCTCGACAAGGCTGTGGAACACCATGCCCGCCTGCAACGGGGTCAGGGGATAGATGTCATCCACGCCGTCTCGCGCGATGACGTCCACTTGGGACTGTGTGAGGCTCGCCAGCGGGAAGTCCGACGGCGTGCGTCCACCCGCGCCCGGCTCGGCGCAATGCTCGACAATGGCGGAGAGTGCGGCGACCATCGCGTCCGCGAGGCCGCGCACGGTCGTCTCGTCGTGGACCGCGCTGGAATACTGCCAGGTGAGCGCGAGTTCGCCGTTCTCGACCACACCGGAGACATCGAGCAGGAAGTCCCGAGTGGACGACGGGTCGACCTCGGCACCGGATTCCGCGTGCCGGGAGCCGATCAGGCCGTCGCCCGTCACGTCGAGCTGTCCGTGATAGTTGAAGCAGATCTCCGGCAGCGACCTGCCCGCCAACGGGCTGTCGGGCAACAGGTAGCGCAGGGCCTCGTAGCTCAATCCCTTGTGTGGGACCGCGCGGAGCTGTTCCTTGACCGACTTGAGGATCGTTCCCCAGTCACCGTGCGGAACGGTGAACGACACCGGGAACTGGGTGGTGAACCAGCCGACAGTGCGCGAGAGATCGACGCCGTCGAGGATTTCCTCACGGCCGTGGCCTTCGAGGGTGATCGCCGCCTGGCCGGGAAGCCATCGCGTCATGACCTGACCGAGTGCGCTGAGCAGCACATCGTTGACCTGTGTGCGATAGAGCGCGGGTACCTGGTGCAACACGGCGTCGGTGGCCGCGCGGTCGAGACGAACCGTGACCGATTCCGTGGTGGCCGCGCGGTTCTCTCCATCGTGATCGACCGGGAGCCGCACGGGCGGCGGGACCGCGAGCCAGTGGTCGAGGTCTTCGGCGAGACCACCCTCGGCGACATGCTCCTGGAGTCGATGCGCCCATTCGCCGAACGACGTGCCCACCTCGGCCAACGCGACGGTCCGGCCCGCCTCGATCTGTCCATACGCGGTGACGAGGTCATCGAGGAGAATCCGCCAGGACACACCGTCCATGACGAGGTGGTGCACGGTGATCAGCAGTCGCGGCGCACGGTTCGCACCGACGTCGAGCAACGCGGCCCGCAGCAGCGGCCCAGCGGCGATGTCGAGTTCAGCGCGAACGGCATCGGCCAACTCCGCGATCCGGCCGTCCACAGCCGATTCGGCCACATCGGACAGATCGTGTCGCAGCAACAGGACGTCGTTGTCGTTCGGCTCCTGTAGCCACTTGCCGTCGGACTTCCGGAAGCTGTTGCGCAACGCGTCGTGGTGCTTGAGAACCGCGGCGAGAGCCCCCGCGAGGGCGTCTGCGTCCAGGTCGGCCGCGACATCGACCAGCAGCGACATGGTGAAGTGCGGCTGCTCGCCGTGGGTCTCGAAGAACCAGCGTTGGATCGGGGTGAGCGGGGCGGGACCGGTGAACACCGGGCGGGCGGTGACCGGCTCGGCGGCGCTCACGGCCAGGGCGAGTTCGGCGACGGTCTGGCTGAGGAACACATCGCGGGAGGTCAGGCGCAGTCCGGCCTGACGGGCGCGGGACACCACCTGAATGCTGAGGATCGAATCACCACCGAGGGCGAAGAAGTTGTCGGTCACCCCGACACGCTCGACGCCGAGCACCTCGGCCCACAGCTCGGCGAGCCTGCTCTCGATCTCGTCGCGGGGGGCGACGTACTCGGTGTCCGCGCGGGCCTCCGGCGCGGGCAGTGCCTGCTTGTCGAGCTTTCCGTTGGGAGTCATCGGAATGCGATCGAGCCGCACGAACGCGCTGGGAACCATGTAGTCCGGCAGCGTCCGCTTCAGTTCCGCGCGCAGGGCGGTCGCGTCGATCTCGTCGTCGGACACGAGATAGGCGACCAGGCGGCCGTCCCGCGCGATGACCGTGGCCTCGCGGACCCCGGCGCACCCCAGCAGCGCGGCCTCGACCTCGCCAGGCTCGATTCGGAAACCGCGGATCTTCACCTGCTCGTCGGTGCGCCCCAGGTACTCGACCATGCCGGTCGGCAGCCAGCGAACCAGGTCTCCGGTGCGGTACATGCGCGTGCCGTGCCCGAACGGATTGGCCAGGAATCGGTCGGCGGTGAGCCCCGGTCGGTCGAGGTACCCGCGAGCGACCTGCGCGCCCGCCAGGTACAGCTCGCCCGCCACGCCAACGGGAACGGGACGCAGATCGGCGTCGAGGACGTAGGCGGAAAGATTGCGCAGTGGTGTACCGATCACCGGTCGGTCACCGGTGACCGGTGTGGACAACGCGTCGACCGTGACCTCGGTCGGGCCGTAGAAGTTGTAGGCCGCGGTGTCCGCCTCGGCCAGCTCGCGCCACAGCGTCTCCCCCAACGCCTCACCACCGAGCATCAGCACGCTCGGGCGGTGTCGCGGGTCCGACAACAGCCCTGCGGGCAGGAGCTGGCGCACGTATGACGGGGTGAGGTCAAGGAAGTCGATCCGCTCACGAACCACGTACTCGACCAACGCGTCCGGATCCAACCGCACATCATCGGTGAGCACGTGCAACTCGTGGCCATCGGCCATCA
>JALZNB010000279.1 GCA_030857905.1 Actinomycetota bacterium | reverse complement strand
CCCCCTACCTGGTGACACCGCCGCTGTTCGTGGCCGTGCGCGGGCCGGACGCACCGGGAGCCGACCAGATCATGCACGGCATGTTGGAGTCCGAGAACGGGTTCACGCTCATGGGCGCCGACACCCCGCCCGGAATGCCGTACAACCCCGGCGACAACATGACGGTCAGCCTGAGTGGGGACGACGCCGAAGAGTTGCGCGGTTACTGGACGTCGCTGTCCGAAGGCGGGACGGTGACCGTCGAGCTGGAAAAGCAGATGTGGGGCGACGAGTTCGGCGCCTGCGTGGACCGGTTCGGGATTCCCTGGATGGTCAACATCACCCAGGCTCACGCCTGAACCGTTACTCCGGCGGCGACGCAGTGCCGACCGGTGATCCTGTCGCCGCCACGTCAGGCCCGTTGTCGAGCGGCCTCGTACAACACGACCGTTCCGGCGTTCGCGGCGTTCAACGAACTCGCGGCACCGGACATGGGAATGCGGAGCATGTGGTCGCAAGCCTCGCGCCACCCCGCGCTCAGGCCGGTGGTCTCGTTGCCGATCGCCACCAGCGTCGGCTGCCGGAAATCGTATTCGGAGACGTCGAGGTCACCTGACTCGTCCGTACCGACGATGGTCAGCGGCACGCCGTCCCCTCGGAGCCGCGCCACCCAGTCCACCACGTCTCTGGGCGCCGCAGCACGAACCGTGGGAACCGCGAACACCGAACCCGTGCTCGCCCGGACGGCCTTCGGGTCGTAGGGGTCGGCCGCATGGCCGGTGACGATCATTCCGCGCCCGCCGAACGCGTCGATCGATCGCACCAGCGAACCGATGTTGCCCGGGCTGGAGGGCCGATCGAAGACCGCGCCGAGGAAACGCCGATCGACCGGTATCCGCGCGAAGTCGTCCGGCGGGATGCCCACGACCGCGATCAACTCCGGCGTGTCGTCGGTTTTCCCACCCAGCTCGTGCAACAGTTCCGGCGCCATGGCGACGTGCTGCGCGTCGGTCGCGCGAAGCGTGTCGGCGGCCCAATCGGACAGCGACACCTCCGTGTCGTACAGCAGCGCCCGAATCTCCCAGCCATGCTCCACCGCCATGCTGACGAACCCCCTGCACGAGGAACTCGCCGAACCGCTGCCGCTTGGTGCGATTGGACAACGTCGCCTGCCACTGCTGGAAACGCGCGTTGCGCGACGTCACACGAAGAGCCTTCACCACAAGGATCTTACAAGTCACGACTTTCGTTGTGCTTCGACCAGAATCCGGCGGACGTCTCGGACGTGTGCGACCTCGATCAGACGCACTTCGCGAGTCGGCACGGCTCGACCGCGCGAGAGCGTCGCGATCAGGTGTAGAAGGTGGTTGGACTGACCGAAAGTGAGGGTTCCTGTGCCGCTTTCGTTGGTGGAGACGATATTCGGTGGCGCCAAATCGCGCAGCGCCTTGCTATCGATGGTGTTTCCGGCCGCCCAGATCAGTCGACGATTAGTGACGACGTAGCGCACCCCGATTCGGCGCTTACGGATGAACACCATCACCGGAAAGGTGATTGACAGCACTGACGAAATCAACCCGACCAGTTTGAACCAGCTCGGTGCCGCGGCGTGTGCCACGCCCACCTGCCATATTACGGCGAACCCGATGATAGAGATCAGTATGAGCGTAAGGACCGTGTCGGTCCAGTCCCATCGCGGCCGCTGCTGAGGTATACCGGACCACAGCACCTGCTCGTTATCGAACAGCACCTCTTCGATGTCCGAGTCCACTGGCGCCAAGTCGTCGATGTATTCGTCACTCATCAGGGCTCCCCACTTAGCGCGTCTCAGGAAGTTGATCGCGCCCGGCACCGAAAACGTGACTCGCCCGTGCAGGGATGCGCTGTCCCGTCAATCAGCCGATCAGTGGGTGTCTGACCTGCGATTAAGCGACAGAGATCGTTCACCCGATAGTGGCTTGTACTCGGTACGATCGTGGTCTCGATCACGTACACAACGTCACAGGACGTCGCCGATCGCCGCGGGGACGTCATCCGTCGGGGAAAGGACGTCCGTCGTGCAGGTCCGAGCTCGTTGGAATCTCTTAGCCACGGTCACCGTGGTCGCCGCGATCGCCTTCGCGGTCCAGGTACCGGCCACCGCGGGCCAGACCGCCGCCCCGCTCACCGTCGCGCAGGCGATCGGGCAGCAGAGCGGCGCGACGGCCACCGTGCGCGGCTACGTCGTCGGGCAACCGACCGCGACCGCCACCGTCGTCCGTTCCAACTTCCCGAACGACTACGCCCTCGCCATCGCCGACTCCGCGAGCGAGACCGGCACCTCGCGGATGATCTACGTGCAAATCAGTTCGGCGTTCCGGGCTGGCTACGGGCTGCGGAGCAATCCGAGCCTGATGGGCCGCCAACTCGACATCACCGGCAACCTCAGCGCGTACTTCTCCCACCCGGGCTTGACCTCCACCACCGCGTTCACCGTGGTTGCCGGCGGCACCCCGACCACGACACCACCCACCACGACCCAGCCAGGTGGCGGCTACGACGACACCTACTACAAGACCGCCATCGGCAAGACGGGCCCGGCGTTGAAGACCGAGCTCAACCGCATCATCAGCACGAACTCGAAGCTCACCTACGACCAGGTGTGGAACGCGCTCAAGGCCACCGACCAGGACCCGGCGAACTCGGCCAACGTCATCCTGCTCTACAGCGGCCGCTCGCAGAGCAAGGCCACCAACGGCGGCGGCGAGGACCAGTGGAACCGTGAACACGTCTGGGCGCAGTCGCACGGCGACATCGGCACCGTGACCGGCCCCGGCACCGACATCCACCACCTGCGTCCCGAGGATGTCTCGGTCAACGCCAACCGGGGCAACAAGGACTTCGACCTCGGTGGCTCGGCGGCGCCCGAGGCACCGGGCAACTACACCGACGCCGACTCGTGGGAGCCGCGCGCCGCGGTGAAGGGCGACGTCGCTCGGATGATCTTCTACATGGCCGTGCGCTACGCGGGCACCGACGGGTTCGCCGACCTGGAGGTCAACGACCGCGTCAGCAACGGGAGCGCGCCGTACATGGGTCGACTGTCCGTGCTCAGGCAGTGGAACGCGAGTGACCCCCCGGACACGTTCGAGAAGCGACGCAACCAGGTGATCTTCGATCAGTACCAGCACAACCG
>JALZNB010000236.1 GCA_030857905.1 Actinomycetota bacterium | reverse complement strand
GTGCACACTGGTCCCCGTCGGATCTGGGACACCATCGAAGCGACTCACCGCCTCTGGCATGACCTCGGACGGCCTGCTCCCGAGAGGTTTGGTCTCGTCGCCAACGACAGTATCCAGTTCGCCTGGTTCGGAGATGACGACAACTGGCACCGCTGGCCGCTGCCTCTCGTCTGACGCGCCACTCGACGATCTCGCTGCCATCATGCGCCGCGCCGAGCGAAAGACGGAGTGGGTTCGGTGCGCAGCCCTTTCGCGATCAGGAGGGCCGGGATCACTCGGAGTGCCGGGAGCTTGGACATGAGTCGCAGTGGCAACGGGAGTGTCGCGGCGCCCGCGATGTCCACCTGTCCGCCCACGGTCGGCTTGATGGCCACCCGGTGCACCAAGCGCTGGAAGCCTTGGACCGCCACGGTGGGGAGCAACCGGCGGCGGCGGACCTTGGCCAGGTGAGCGGGGCTGAGAGTGCCGCTCAGTAGTGGCGCGGCGAGCAGGCGTGCCGCGGCGATCGCGTCTTGGACCGCCAGGTTGATACCGACACCGCCCACCGGGGACATCGCGTGGGCGGCGTCGCCGATGCAGAGCAGACCGTTGGTGTGCCAGCGGTTGAGGCGATCCAGCTTGACGTCCAGCACCTTGACCTCGTCCCACGACGTCACCGCGTCCACCCGATCGGAGAGCCAGGGGGCCGCTTGGGCCAGCCCGGCGACCAGGGCGGAAACGGGGTGGCGGCGGGCTTCCGCGTCGCTGCCTTTCTTGATCAGGGTGGCCACCTGCCAGTAGTCGCCGCGGTCCAACAGGATCGCGGCGCGTGCGGCGCTGATGAGGCCGACGATGCCCGAGGGGTCTGTGGACTCGCGGGGGAGGCGGAACCACCAGACGTCCATCGGGGTCGGGTACGACGTCGATGTCAAGCCCGCCGCCGAGCGCAGCAGCGAGCCCCGGCCGTCGCAGGCGATCGTCAGGTCCGCGGTGATCTCGCCGGATTCGTTGTCTTTGGTCGCGTAGCGGACGCCCGTGACGCGGTCTCCCGACCGGAGCAGACCCGTGGCCTGGGTGCGCATCCGCAGCGTGAATGTCGGTTCGGTGGACGCCGCTTTGGCCAGAAGGTCGAGGAAGTCCCATTGCGGCACCATCGCGATGTAGTTGTGCTTGCCCCGCAGCATCGACAGGTCCGCCACCTTCGCCGCCCCACCCCCGTACGGGATCAGCACCTGATCGATGCGGCTTTGGGGCAGTGCCGCGAAATCCGGGCCGAGCCCGAGGTCGTCGAGCAGGTCGAGTGTCGGCGGATGCACGGTGTCGCCTCGAAAGTCGCGCAGGAAGTCGTCGTGCTTCTCAAGCACCGTCACGGTGAGACCCGCGCGCGCCAACAGGAGTCCCAGCACCATCCCGGCCGGACCGCCGCCGACCACGCAGACCGCGGTGTGTTCCATGATCCCTCCAGATTTCAACGCTAGTTGAATAGCGTCACCATGCACCCGGACGCCCCTGGCGGTCAAGCGCGACCGGCAGGGATACCTTGATCGGGCCATGAGCACGCCAAATGCCGACACCCCAGTCCGAGCCCGGTTCTGCCCGTCCCCGACGGGCACACCCCACGTGGGGCTCATTCGCACCGCCCTGTTCAACTGGGCGTTCGCCCGGCACACCGGCGGGAAACTCGTTTTCCGAATCGAGGACACCGACGCCGCGCGCGACTCCGAGGAGAGCTACGAAGCGCTCCTGGACGCCCTGCGGTGGCTGGGCATCGATTGGGATGAGGGTCCCGAGGTCGGTGGCGAGCACGGGCCCTACCGGCAGAGCCAACGCGGCGATCTGTACGCCGATGTCGTGCGCAAGCTCGTCGATGCGGGTGAACTCTACGAATCCTTCTCCAGCAACGAGGACGTGGAGGAGCGCCGCAGGGCGGCGGGTCAGGACCCGAAGCTCGGGTACGACAACTTCGACCGCGCGCTCACCGCGGAGCAGCGGGACGCGTTCAAGGCCGAGGGCCGAGAGCCCGTGCTGCGGTTGCGGATGCCCGATCGCGCAATCGGTTTCACCGACCTGATCCGCGGCGACATCAGTTTCCCGGTCGGCAGTGTGCCCGACCCGGTGCTCGTGCGCGCCAACGGACAGCCGCTCTACACGCTGGTGAATCCGGTCGACGACGCTCTCATGCGGATTACGCGCGTGTTGCGCGGTGAGGACCTGCTGCCGTCGACACCACGCCAGATCGCGCTTTACGAGGCGCTGCAGCGGATCGGTGTCGCCGAGTTCACCCCCCATTTCGGGCATATGCCGCTGGTGCGCGGCGACGGAAACAAGAAACTGTCCAAGCGGGACCCGCAGTCGAACCTCTTCGCTTATCGTGAGCGGGGGTTCCTGCCCGAGGGAATGCTCAACTATCTCGCGTTGCTCGGGTGGTCCATCGCCGAGGACCGCGACATCTTCACCATGGCGGAGATGGTCGACGCGTTCCAGATCGGAAAGGTCAGCTCCAACCCGGCCCGATTCGACCTGAAGAAGGCGGAGGCGATCAACGCGGATCACCTGCGCGCATTGCCTTCCGCGGAGTTCATCCGTCGCGTCGGGCCGTATCTGGTCGCCGCGGGCCTGTTGCCCGCCGAGCCGAGTGCCGAGCAACTGGCCATGGTGGACGCTGTCGCACCGCTGATTCAGGAGCGGCTGGTCGTGCTCTCCGACGCGGTCGGCATGGTGCGGTTCCTCTTCGTGGCCGACGATGAATTCGCCCCGGAGCCGGAGTCGGCGGCCAAGGCACTCGGTGTCGATGCCAAGCCGGTGCTGGAAGCCGGTATCGCCGCGCTGGACGACCTTCCCGAGTGGACGACGCCCGCGATCGAGGACGCGCTCAAGACCGCGCTCATCGACGGCCTCGGGCTCAAGCCGCGCAAGGCGTTCGCGGCGGTGCGCGTGGCGGCCACCGGGCGCACCGTGTCGCCACCATTGTACGAGTCGCTGGAACTGCTCGGGCGGGAACGCACTCTCAGTAGACTGCGCCGGGCCATACCGTAACGATCGAGGTTGATCCCGCGATAATCCTCAATTCGGCTCTGTCGCGGGCTTCTCTCTTGATCGTGTCAGAAGACGGAATGTCACCTGGCCAGACGAATCGAAAATGTAGGTTCGCGATCTAGCCTGCCTCAATGACTTCCGCGCTGGTGCCTTTCGCGTCCTCTGTCGAGACCATCGACCGGAGATCGACGCCACACCATCAGCCGCCGACAATTCACGCGATCTGCCTCGATATCGACGATACATTGATCGATTTCTCCGGTTCCGCCCGAATGGCACTGGCTACGTTGATCGGCCGAGACGACATGTGGCCGGCCTGGCAGCGGATCACCGACGAACACAGCGCCCGCGTCGTCTCCGGCGAGCTTTCCTACGACGCCATGCGTCGCGCACGCACGAAAGCGTTTCTCGCCGACCTCGGCACGCCACTCGACGACGACACCGTCGCCGTACTCGAAGACCGCCGCCTGGCCCAGATGCGGGGTGCCTGGCGATTGTTCCCCGACGCCGCGCCCTGCCTCGACTGGCTCCAGACCGCCGGTTTCAAGATCGCCGCTGTGACCAACGCCTCAGGCCCCCACCAGCGCGCGCGTCTCGCCCACGTCGGCCTGGCCCGCTATTTCGACGCCGTGGTGAGCGCGGGCGAACTGGGCAGCGCCAAACCTGCCGCGGCCATCTTCCACGCCGCCTGCGCCGCGCTGGAGGTGTCCCCGGCCTATGCGGTGCACATCGGTGATCGACTCGACCTGGACGCCACAGCGGCCCACGCGGCGGGCCTCCACGGCGTCTGGCTGGACCGCGCCGCCACCGGCGTCCCCGCGCCGGACGTCACCGTGATCGAAACCCTCGCCGACCTCCCCGAGTTGCTGGTCTCCGAGTACCGCACGCCCATGATGACCAGCGCGTCCGGTGTTCCCCAACCACGAAGCTAGGGCCCGATTTCTCGATCGGTGGGGGTGTGGTCTAACATCTTCTCCGGCAAGACAGACAGCGGTTCGCGAGCATCCGGCGTTCCGCCAACTGAATTGTCAATGGGGTATGGTGTAATCGGCAGCACGACTGATTCTGATTCAGTTAGTCTAGGTTCGAGTCCTGGTACCCCAGCGGTGAGAGTCTCCAATCTCATCTGATAGAATCTCCGCCAGCAAGACAACAGAAAAGTTCACGGCCCCGTCGTCTAGCGGCCTAGGACGCCGCCCTCTCAAGGCGGTAGCGCGGGTTCGAATCCCGTCGGGGCTACGAAAGAGTGGGAGAGGTCTACCTCGGTAAAGCTGAGGTGGGCCTCTTTCGTCATTATTCCCGGGGGCCCGAGCCCCCGGACCCCCACGGTGCGGTCTGCGGCGGTTCCAGCGTAGTTCGCTGGGCTTCGCCTTCGCATCGGTATGGGGACAGGCATTGGGTCGCCTGGGGTGATCGGGGCTGGAACAGTGTGGTGTGTTCGTTGGGATTCGTTCCTGTAGTGGTAGTGGAATTGATTGGTTGGGCTGTTGTGTCGTCCTGATTGTTGAGTTTCGGTCCAGTCACGCTTGTGTGCTTGGCTCAACCGGCAGTTGAGTGCCGACCTAGCCCGAGGCCCAAGTCGTGGGTTGCGACGAACGGGGATGGCCACGTCGTCCGTCAAGCACCCCCGAGGACCAACAGACCGGCCAGCCGCAACAACCCCACAGTCCAAGGTGTGCCCGGGCCAACTCTTACCTGCACCAAGGAACCTCAAGGCGTTTGCTCTACCCCTCCCTTCCTCGCACAGGCAATCCCTAGCCCTGGGTTGGTGTTGTCAAGGGTCGGAACGATCGCGCAGCGACGCCGCAGGCGCCCTTGACGACACCAACCCAGGGCTAGACGCTAAAAAGCGAGGAAACCCCGCACGAGCAAGCTGCAAACCCACGAGCAAGCCCAGCCTGATCAAGACACACGGTCCATAGAGGACAATCGAATCGGATCGCGAGCCCCCACTCACAACCGGTTCTGCAACGCGTCCGCCGCCGCGAGAAGATCGGCCGCCCAGCGCGCCCCAGGTCGTCGTCCCATGCGATCGATCGGCCCGGACACCGAGACCGCCGCGATCACCAGTCCCGCCGAATCCCGAACCGGCGCCGACACACTCGCCACCCCCGGCTCGCGTTCCCCCACGCTCTGCGCCCACCCGCGACGGCGAACCTCCAGCAGCGCTCGCTCGCCGTACACCGCGTCGGTCAACAGGCTCCGCTGTGTCACGGGATCGGCCCACGCCGCCAACACCTTCGCGCCGGAGCCCGCCGTCATCGGCAGTCGCGTGCCCACCGGAACCGTGTCGCGTAAACCGCTTGGCGGTTCCGCCGAGCAGACGCAGATGCGGTGCAGGCCGTCGCGCCGGTAGAGCTGCACGCTTTCGCCCGTGCGGTCGCGCAACCGGGGCAGTACCGCGGTGGCGGCGTCGAGCAGGGGATCGGTCGCGCCACCGGCGAGTTCCGCCAGCGCGGCGCCGGGGCGCCAGCGTCCGTCGGTTCCTCTGCGCAGCAGGCGATGCACCTCAAGGCCGACCGCGAGACGGTGCGCGGTCGCCCTGGGCAGACCGGTCTTCGCGCACAGTTCCGCCAGTCCACAGGGTTCCTTGGCCACCGCCTGCAGTACGGCCATTGCCTTGTCCAGAACGCCGATGCCGCTATGCTGTCCCACGTCTCGATACTACGTTCCCGTTATGTGGGATGTCCAGTCTGGTTGAGCTGTGGGAAAATGGTGATGGGCGATGGGCGCAACGCTCGCCGAAAAGGTGTGGGACCAACATGTTGTGCGTCGCGGTAGCGGCGCCGAACCCGATTTGCTCTACATCGACCTGCATCTCGTGCACGAAGTCACGAGTCCGCAGGCGTTCGACGGTCTGCGGGCCGCCGGACGCCCGGTGCGCAGGCCGGATCTGACGATAGCCACCGAGGACCACAACGTCCCAACGATCGGGATCGACCTCCCGATCGCTGATCCGGTGTCGCGGACCCAGGTCGACACGCTTCGACGCAACTGTGCGGAGTTCGGTGTGCGGCTGCACCGGATGGGCGATGTCGAACAGGGGATCGTGCACGTCGTCGGTCCGCAGCTCGGTCTCACCCAGCCGGGGATGACGGTCGTCTGCGGCGACAGCCACACCTCGACGCACGGCGCGTTCGGGGCGCTCGCGTTCGGCATCGGGACCTCCGAGGTCGAACACGTGCTCGCCACCCAGACGTTGCCGCTGCGTCCTTTCAAGACCATGGCCGTCACCGTCGAGGGCGAGCTGCGCCCCGGCGTGACGGCCAAGGACCTCGTCCTCGCGGTCATCGCCCAGATCGGCACCGCGGGCGGACAGGGCTACGTCCTGGAATACCGCGGAAGCGCGGTCGAGGCGCTCTCCGTCGAGGCGCGGATGACGGTGTGCAACATGTCCATCGAGGCGGGCGCCCGGGCCGGGATGATCGCGCCCGACGAGACGACCTTCGCGTACCTGAAGGACCGCCCCCACGCCCCGAAGGGCGCCGACTGGGACGCGGCCGTCGAGGCGTGGCGGCGACTGCGCACCGACGACGACGCGACGTTCGACGCCGAGGTGGTCATCGATGCCGCCGCGTTGACGCCATTCGTGACGTGGGGCACCAATCCCGGGCAGGGTCTCCCGCTGTCGGGCAGCGTGCCGGACCCGGCCGCGATCAGCGACGAGAACGAGCGGGTCGCCGCGGAGCGGGCGCTGACCTACATGGATCTGCGGCCGGGCACGCCGCTGCGCGAGATCGCCGTCGACACGGTCTTCCTCGGTTCCTGCACCAACGGACGCATCGAGGACCTGCGCGCCGCCGCCGAGGTCCTGCGGGGCAGGCGGGTCTCGGGTGGCGTGCGGATGCTCGTGGTGCCCGGCTCGATGCGCGTGCGGGCGCAGGCCGAAACCGAGGGGCTGCACCGGGTCTTCCTTGAGGCGGGCGCCGAGTGGCGGCAGGCGGGCTGTTCCATGTGCCTGGGGATGAACCCGGACCAGCTCGCGCCCGGGGAGCGCAGCGCGTCCACGTCGAATCGCAACTTCGAAGGCAGGCAGGGCAAGGGCGGTCGCACCCACCTGGTCTCGCCGCTGGTCGCGGCCGCGACCGCGGTGCGCGGCACCCTCTCCTCGCCAGAAGACCTCTACTAGAAGGACGGGACAACGATGGAAGCGTTCACCACGCACACCGGCGTCGGCGTGCCGCTGCGGCGGTCCAACGTGGACACAGACCAGATCATTCCAGCCGTCTACCTCAAGCGGGTCACCCGCGCCGGTTTCGAGGACGGGCTCTTCGCCGCGTGGCGCGCCGATGAGGGGTTCGTGCTGAACATCGAGCCCTACCGGGCGGGCAGCGTCCTGGTCGCCGGACCGGACTTCGGCACCGGTTCGTCGCGCGAGCACGCGGTGTGGGCACTGTCGGACTACGGCTTCCGGGTGGTGATCTCCGCCCGCTTCGCCGACATCTTCCGGGGCAACGCGGGCAAGCAGGGGCTCGTCGCGGCCCAGTGCGCGCAGTCCGATGTCGAATTGTTGTGGAAGATCCTCGAAGCCGACCCCGGCGCCGAGGTGCGGGTCGATCTGCGCGAGAAGACCGTCAGCGCCAAGGACTTCACAGCGCCGTTCTTCGTGGACGATTACACCCGTTGGCGTTTGCTCGAAGGGCTCGACGACATCGCCCTGACCCTGCGCCACAAGGACGTCATCGCGGAGTTCGAGCAGGCCAGGCCCCAGTGGAAGCCGAAGACGACCCCGCTGAACGGGAGCTGATCGACCTCGGCGCAATGCCGTCACACAAGGGCTTCCGGTCGGCGCCTCTGAGGACTGGCGGAGCCACACGACTTCACCCTCACCACCGTCCGCGCGACGCGCCCGAACCCGATTTCGGCCCTCCGGGGGGTCGAACACCGCATGATGCAAGGAAAAATCGGGCGCGTCGCGTGGAAATTACGCGTCTATAGGAATACGGTGACCAGAAGTCGGCCTGATCCGGCCGTGAAACGCAGTGTGGTCTCTTACGGAGGACTGAAGGGTGAACAAGGCCCAACTCATCGAGGCATTGTCCGACCGCCTTGGCGACAAGAAGGCCGCAGGCGCTGCGGTCGACGGTCTCGTCGACGTGATCGTTCGTACGGTCAACAAGGGCGAGAAGGTGAACATCACCGGCTTCGGGGTGTTCGAGAAGCGGGCCCGCGCAGCTCGTACCGCCCGCAACCCGCGGACCGGCGAGACAGTGATAGTGAAGAAGTCCATCGTTCGCGCGTTCCGCGCGGGCACGATGTTCAAGGAGGTCGTGAGCGGCACCAAGAAGCTGCCCAAGGTCGCGGCCACCCGTTCCACCGGGACGGCGGCGAAGGCCACCACGACCACCACCCGCGCGACGGGTACC
>JALZNB010000186.1 GCA_030857905.1 Actinomycetota bacterium | reverse complement strand
CGGTGGCGCAGGGTCCGCACGCCGTCCTCACCCGCGAGTTCCGGCCGCAACGCGGCGACCTGGCGGTCGGAGAACCCCGACCGCTTGGCCCGCCGCAGCAGGACCTCGTCGAGCACCGGCGCGCCCTCGACCTCGTCGCGCAGCTCGATGAGCGAGGCGATCTGATCGATGAACCACGGATCGATGCCGGATGCCTCGTGCACGTCCTGGACGCTCGCGCCCATGCGCAGCGCCCGTTCGACGGTGTAGAGCCTGCCGTCGTGCCCGGTCCGCACCGCGTCCAGAGTGGATTCGAGGGTGATGGTCGCCGGGTCCTTCGTCGTCCAGAAACCCGCGGCCTTGGTCTCCATCGACCGCAGGGCCTTGCCCAGTGCCTCGACGAAGTTGCGGCCGATGGCCATGGCCTCGCCGACACTCTTCATCGTCGTGGTGAGCGTGGGGTCCGCGCCGGGGAACTTCTCGAAGGCGAAGCGGGGCACCTTGACGACCACGTAGTCCAGCGTCGGCTCGAAGGACGCGGGGGTGGCGCCGGTGATGTCGTTGCGGATCTCGTCGAGGTGATAGCCGATGGCCAGCTTCGCGGCGATCTTGGCGATCGGGAAGCCGGTGGCCTTCGAGGCCAGCGCGCTGGAACGCGACACCCTCGGGTTCATCTCGATCACGACCATGCGGCCGGTCTCGGGGTGGATCGCGAACTGGATGTTGCAGCCGCCGGTGTCGACGCCGACCGCGCGCAGGACGTCGATACCGACATCGCGCATGTGCTGGTACTCGCGGTCGGTCAGGGTCATCGCCGGCGCGACCGTGACCGAGTCGCCGGTGTGCACACCCATCGGATCGATGTTCTCGATGGAGCAGATGACGACCACGTTGTCGTGCTTGTCGCGCATCAGCTCCAGCTCGTACTCCTTCCACCCGAGCACGCTCTCCTCGACGAGCACCTCGGTGACCGGGCTCTCGGTCAGGCCGGTGGAGGCGAGCCGCTCCAACTGCTCGGCGGTGTGCGCCATGCCGGAACCGAGACCGCCCATGGTGAACGACGGCCGGATGACCACCGGCAGGCCGAGTTCGGCGACGGTCTCGCGGACCTCGTCCATCGAGTGACAGACGCGGCTGCGCGGGGTCTCGGCGCCGATGTCGGCGACGATGTTCTTGAACTTCTGCCGGTCCTCGCCACGCTGGATGGCCTCGATGTCGGCGCCGATCAACTCGACGCCGTACTTCGCCAGCACGCCGCGCTCGTGCAGGGCGACCGCGGTGTTGAGCGCGGTCTGCCCGCCGAGGGTGGCCAGGATCGAGTCGACCGGGTGCCCGGCGGCCAGTTCGGCGGCGATCACCTTCTCCACGAACTCGGCGTTGATCGGCTCGATGTAGGTGGCGTCGGCGAACTCCGGGTCCGTCATGATCGTCGCCGGGTTGGAGTTGACCAGGCTGACCCGCAGGCCCTCCTCGCGCAGCACGCGACAGGCCTGGGTGCCGGAGTAGTCGAACTCGCACGCCTGGCCGATGACGATCGGGCCGGACCCGATGACCAACACGTGCTTGATGTCGGTGCGCTTGGGCATCAGCGGCCTTCCATCATGGTGACGAACTCGGCGAACAGGTCGGCGGCGTCGTGTGGACCGGCGGCCGCTTCCGGGTGGTACTGCACGGAGAACGCGGGCACGTCGAGTGCGCGCAGGCCCTCGACGCAGCCGTCGTTGGGGCAGTAGTGACTGACCACGGCGGCCCCGAACGGGGTGTCGAAGCGCTCCCCCGGTTCGCCGTCGAGCGCGAACCCGTGGTTCTGCGCGGTGATCGCGACCCGGCCGGTGGCCACGTCGATCACCGGGATGTTGATCCCCCGGTGGCCGTACCGGAGTTTGTGGGTGCCCCGGCCGAGCGCGCGGCCCAGGATCTGGTTGCCGAAGCAGATGCCGAACAGCGGGATACGCCGCTCCAGCACCGACTTCGTCAGCGCGACCGCGTGGTCGGCGGTGGCCGGATCGCCTGGGCCGTTGGAGAGGAAGACCCCGTCGGCCTCGATCGCCAGCAGCTCGTCCAGGCTCGACGTCGAGGGCAGCACGTGCGTCTCGATGCCCCTGGCCGCCAGCATCCTCGGGGTGTTGGACTTGATGCCGAGGTCGAGGGCGGCCACCCGGAACCGGCGCTCGCCGTCGGCGGGCACCAGGTAGGTCTCGGCCGTGGTGACCTCGCCCGCGAGGTCCGCGCCGACCATCTTCGGGCTTTCCAGGACCAGCGCGAGCATCGCCTCCGGCTCGACCAGGTCGGCGCCGGAGAACACCCCGGCGCGCATCGCGCCCAGATCGCGGATGTGGCGGGTGAGCGAGCGGGTGTCGATCCCGCTGATGCCCACGACGCCCTGGGCGACCAGCGCGTCGTCCAGGCTCCTGGTGGAGCGCCAGTTCGACGGAACGCGGGCGGGGTCGCGCACGACGTAGCCGGAGACCCAGATCCGGCTGGACTCGTCGTCCTCGTCGTTCCAGCCGGTGTTGCCGATCTGCGGGGCCGTGGCCACCACGATCTGTCGGTGATACGACGGGTCGGTCAGGGTTTCCTGGTAGCCGGTCATGGCGGTGCAGAACACCACCTCGCCGAAGGTCGTCCCGGTGGCGCCGAACGCCTCGCCGCGAAAAACCCGGCCATCCTCAAGTACCAGTGCCGCCGGAGTTCGTGTGCTCACGCGGTGCCTCCCGCCGTGTTGTGCGAACCGAGGGCGCGCACGGCGGGCACCCACGACTCGTAGTCGTCTTTGTCGTCGGCTCGGAAGCCGGTGTCGAACCGGTCGTCGCCGATCTGCCAGCGCACGACGAACAAGCCGTCGCGGCCCATGACCTTGCCCGCGATCGCGCCCTCGGTGCGGGCGTCGACGACGGACTCGGCGGCGATCCACAGCGGACTCGCGCCGACCCGGTCGAACAGCAGCCCCTCGGGCAGCAGGTGCGCGGTGGCCTCCGCGCGGTGGCCGATGTCGCCGATCGCGACCCGGTCCTGCCAGCTCGCGTCGGTCACCGTGCTGGCGTAGAGCCCTGTGCTCGGCCGGACAGGGGACTCGTAATCCCCGGCTCGGGCGCGCTCGATCAGACCCTCGGGCGTGGCGGGGAACGCGGGCAGGGTCGCGGCCTGGCGGCGGGCGCGGTTGCGGTAGCCCCACCACATCGCGAGTGCGAGCACCACGATCACGGCGAGCACCGCGACGGTGAGCAGGAACCTGGTCATGCGCTCGCCCTCCCGTCCCTGGCGGTCACCCTGCCGCGCAACAGCGTGGCGACCACGGTGCCCGGCAGTTCCATTCCCTCGTACGGCGTGTTGGCCGCGATGCTGGCCAGGTCGGCGCCGCGCACGGTCCAGAGGCCAGCCGGGTCGACCAGGGTCAGGGTCGCCGGTTCGCCGATCGCGATCGGGCGCCCGTGGTCGGGCAGGCCCGCGATCTGCGCCGGACGCTCGCTCATCACCCGGGCGACGCCCCGCCAGTCGAGCAGACCGGGGTTGACCATGGTCCGCACCACGATCGGCAGCGCGGTCTGCAAACCGAGCATCCCCGGCCGGGCGGCCGACCATTCGCAGTCCTTGTCCTGGCCCGCGTGTGGCGCGTGGTCGGTGGCCACGCAGTCGACCGTGCCGTCGGCGAGCGCGGCACGCAGCGCCTTGGCGTCGGTCGAGGTGCGCAACGGCGGGTTGACCTTGTTGACCGGGTCGTAGGTCGCGAGGCGCTCGTCGTCGAGCAACAGGTGGTGCGGGGTGACCTCGGCGGACACCTGGGTGCCTCGGCTCTTCGCCCAGCGCAGCACCTCCGCGGTGCCCTCGGTGGACACGTGGCAGATGTGCAGCCGGGCGCCGACGTGCAGGGCGAGAAGACAGTCGCGGGCGACGATCGACTCCTCGGCGACCGCGGGCCAGCCCGCCAGGCCGAGTCGCGCGGCCAGTTCACCCTCGTGCGCCTGGGCGCCGACGGTGAGCCGGGGCTCCTCGGCGTGTTGGGCGATGACCACGTCGAGCGACTTCGTGTACTCCAGGGCCCGGCGCATGATCAGCGGGTCGGCGACGCAGAGGCCGTCGTCGGAGAACACGCGGACCTGAGCGGCGGAACGGGCCATCGTTCCCAACTCGGCCAACCGCTCGCCCTTGAGCCCGACGGTGACCGCGCCGACCGGGTGCACGTCGACCAACCCCACCTCGCGGCCGCGGCGCCACACGTGCTCGACGATGACCGCGTTGTCGGCCACCGGATCGGTGTTGGCCATGGCGAACACAGCGGTGTAGCCGCCGAGGGCCGCGGCTCGGGAGCCGGTCTCGATGGTCTCGGTGTCCTCACGGCCCGGCTCGCGCAGGTGCGTGTGCAGATCGACGAAGCCGGGGAGCGCGACGAGGCCACCCGCGTCGATGACGTCGGCGTGCGCGTCGGTGATGGACGACCCGATGTCGGCGATCACCCCATCGCGGACGAGCAGGTCTACCGGGTCGCCTTCGCCATAGGGGCGAACGCCGCGGATGAGCAGCGCGCTCATGAACCGTCTTCCTCTCCGGCGAGCAGGTGATAGAGCACGGCCATCCGCACGTGGACACCGTTGGCGACCTGCTGGGTGATCGCGGCGCGCGGCGAGTCGGCCACCGCGGCGGCGATCTCCATCCCGCGCAGCATCGGCCCCGGGTGCAGGACCACCGCGTGCTCGGGCAACAGGCGTGCCCGCGCCTCACTGAGACCGTAGGCGATCGAGTACTCGCGCGCCGAAGGGAAGAACCCGCTGAAGTGGCCGCCCGAGGACCCGCCCAGGCGTTCGGCCTGCACCCTCAACATCATCACCGCGTCCAGCGTCGGCAGCTCGGCGTCGAGTTCATGGGACACGCTCAGCGCGCCCGCCTCCCCCACCGGCCAGTTCGCCACACCGGTCGGCAGCAGCGTCGGCGGGGCGACCAGGACGACCTCGGCGCCGAGCGCGGTGAGCAGGTGCACGTTGGACCGGGCGACCCGGCTGTGCAGGACGTCGCCGACGACCCCGATGCGCCTGCCCGCGATGCCGCCGAGGCGTTCGCGCAGGGTCGCGGCGTCGAGCAGCGCCTGGGTCGGGTGTTCGTGGGTGCCGTCGCCCGCGTTGATCACCGAGGTGCCGACCTCGGCGAGCCAGCCCGCGAGCCGGTGGGCCGCGCCGGAGGCCGGATGCCGGACGATCAGGCAGTCGGCGCCCGCGGCGGCGAGGGTCAGCGCGGTGTCTCGCAGCGATTCACCCTTGTTCACCGAAGATCCACTCGATGAGACGTTGACGACGTCGGCGCTCATCCACTTGCCCGCGATCTCGAAGGACACCCTCGTGCGGGTGGAGTTCTCGTAGAACATGGTGATCACCGTGCGGCCGCGCAGGGTCGGCAGCTTGCGCACCTCACGGCCGAGCAGCGTGCGCTTGAGGCTGTCCGCGGTGTCCAGGATCGCCAGTGCCGTGTCCGGGTCGAGGCCGTCGGTGCCGAGCAGGTGCCTCACGCGGGACCGACCTCCTCGCGGCGCAACAGCACCGCGTCGCGGTCGTCCAGTTCGGACAGCAGGACGGCGACCTCCTCCGACCGCGCGGTCGGGACGTTCTTGCCCACGTAGTCGGCACGGATCGGCAGCTCACGATGCCCCCGGTCGACCAGGACCGCGAGTTGGACCGAACGCGGCCTGCCCACATCGCGCAGGGCGTCGAGGGCGGCGCGGATCGTGCGGCCGGAGAAGAGCACGTCGTCGACCAGGATGACCAGCGTGTCGTCGATGCCGCCGGGGGGCAGCGCGGTCGCGCCGAGCGGGCGGGTGGGTTTGCGACGGAGATCGTCGCGGTAGAGGGTGACGTCGATGGTGCCGACGGGCACGGTCACGTCGCTGAACTCGGCGATCTTCGCGGCGAGCCGGACGGCCAGCGGCGCACCGCCGGTGGGGATGCCCATCAACACGACCGGACTCGCGCCGGAACTGCCGAGCGCGGTCTTCTCGATCACCTGATGGGCCATTCGAGCGATGGTGCGCGCGACATCTCCGGCGGAAAGCAGCTCGCGCTGCCCGGCCGGATCCGTCGCGCCACGGGTTCGCGGCGCCACGTGGACTCCTTCCCCGCCTCACTGGACGGGTCCTTAAAGGATGTCGGTCAACCCCCTGACCAGGGGTCCCCGGGACGGTATCAGGCCGAAAAACGACACCGACCGGGTGGTCTGCGTCGCTTCACCGAGCTCCGCGGGCGGATCAGCTTGACCTGGTGACAACTCTGGGTAACCATTACTCTGCGTGTCGATTTGAAGCTACCCGCGGCTGTTCATAGCGCCGACGGGGCGAACGAACGGAGAACCGCCGCATGGGCGACTACGCCAAGGCGCTAGGGGCCAAGCTCCGCGCCATCCGCCAACAGCAGGGGCTGTCGCTGCACGGCGTCGAGCAGAAGTCCGGTGGTCGATGGAAGGCAGTGGTCGTCGGCTCCTACGAGCGCGGCGACCGGGCGGTCACCGTCCAGAAGCTCGCCGAGCTCGCCGACTTCTACGGTGTGCCCGTGGTGGAGCTGCTGCCCGAGGGTCGCGTGCCATCCGGCGCGGAACCCGCCACCAAGATCGTGATCAATCTGGAGCGACTACAGCAGCTACCCGCTGAGAAGGTCGGGCCGCTCGCCAGATACGCCGCGACCATCCAGAGCCAGCGCGGCGACTACAACGGCAAGGTGCTCTCCATCCGCACCGAGGACCTGCGGTCGCTGGCGATCATCTACGACATGACCCCCGGCGAACTGACCGAGCAGCTCATCGACTGGGGCGTACTGCCACCAGAGGCTCGGCCGTCCAAAGAGGACTAGACATGGCTACAGGCACCTGACCGTACGGCCGGGGATACCGTGCGGTCGGGTGCTGCTGTGCCTTGCCTTGATTCGGCCTAGATGACGCTAGAGCGTGGCGCGCAGCTGATCGGCGATGCCCGCGATCCGGCCGAGCACCCCGTTGACGAACCGGGGCGAGTCGTCGGTGGACAGCGACTTGGCCAACTGCACCGCCTCGTCGATGGCGACCGCGTCCGGGACGTCGGCGGCCCACAGCAGCTCGTACATGCCCAGGCGCAGCACCGCGAGGTCCACGGCGGGCATCCGGGCGAGGGTCCACCCCTCCGCGTGCTCGGTGAGCAGCTCATCGATGCGCGTGCGGTGCGCGGTCACACCCTCGACCAGGGTGACTGTGTAGTCGTTGACCGGCGGCACATCCGGCGAACCGACCCGATCGGCCAACAGCGTGACCGGGTCGGCCTTGCGGACGGCGGCCTCGAACAGGAGGTCGACAGCGCGCTTGCGCGCCTTGCTCCGAGCACCCACGTCAGCCGCTGATCCGGCCGAGGTAGCGCCCGTCGCGGGTGTCGACCTTGACCTTCTCGCCGGTCGTGACGAACAGCGGCACCTGGATCTCCGCGCCGGTCTCCAGCTTGGCGGGCTTGGTGCCGCCGGTGGAGCGGTCGCCCTGAAGACCGGGGTCGGTGTGCTCGATGATCAGCTCGACCGAGGTCGGCAGCTCGATGAACAGCGGGGCGCCCTCGTGCGAGTTGACGATGACGGTGCCGTTCTCCAGCAGGAACCTGGACTGCTCGGCGACGACGTCGGCGTCGATGCTGGTCTGCTCGAAGGTCTGGCCGTCCATGAAGACGTACTCGGTGCCGTCGTTGTAGAGGTAGGTCATCTCGCGGCGGTCGACCGTGGCGGTCTCGACCTTCACACCCGCGTTGAAGGTCTTGTCGACGACCTTGCCGGTGAGCACGTGCTTGAGCTTGGTCCGCACGAACGCCGGTCCCTTGCCGGGCTTGACGTGCTGGAACTCCACGACGGTCCAGAGCTGGCCCTCGATGTTGAGTACCAGGCCGTTCTTCAGGTCGTTGGTCGAGGCCACGAGCTAGTTCTCCTGAGTCTGTGCCTTGCGCGCAAAGTGGTCGCCGCCGACCGGGCTAGACGACCGTGAGCTGCCTGGTGGTCAGGGTGAGGAGCTCGGGAGCCCCGTCCCGCACGACAAGGGTGTCCTCGATGCGGACACCGCCCCTGCCGGACAGGTATACCCCCGGCTCGACGGTGACCGCCATGCCGGCCGAAAGTGTACCTTCACCGGTCTTCGACAAGGCGGGTGCCTCATGGATCTCCAGGCCGACGCCGTGGCCGAGACCGTGCAGGAACTCCTCGCCGCGACCGGCCCGCTCGATGACTTCGCGCGCCGCCGCGTCGACCTCGCGCACACCGGCACCGGGGCGCAACGCGGCCCTACCCGCGGCTTGCGCGTCCACGACGAGGTCGTAGAGCTCGCGCTGCCAGTCGGCGGGCTCGCCCAGGACCAGGGTCCTGGTCATGTCGGAGTGGTAGCCGTCGACCAGTGCCCCGAAGTCGAGCTTGATGAAGTCACCCACGCGCAGCGCGGCGTCGGTGGGACGGTGGTGTGGAATCGCCGAATTGGCGCCGGTGGCCACGATGGACTCGAACGCGCGGCCCGCCGCGCCGTGATCGAGCATCCGGCCCTCCAGCTCACGGGCGACCTCCAGTTCGGTGCGACCGGCCCGGAGACCCCCGTTCTCGATGAGATCGGCCAGTGCCCGGTCCGCGGCGGCACAGGCCATCCGCAGCGCCTCGACCTCGGTGTCGTCCTTGACCAACCGCAACCGCTCGACCAGATTCGGGGCACGCACCAGCTCGACCGACGTCGCGGTCGCGGCGAGCGCGTCGAAACCGTCGACCGTGACGTGCTGACTCTCGAAACCCGTTCGCCCGAGGGTCTCCGCGGCGGCACGCGCGGCCAGCGCGAGGGCACTGGCCCGCTCGATGACACGTTCCAGTTCCGGCACCTGCCGCGCCGACTGGGTCAGGTAGCGCCCGTCTGTGCAGAAGACGGTCCGCTCCTCGTCGGCCGCGTGCACGAGCAGGGCGCCGTTGGACCCGGTGAAACCGGTGAGGTACCGGACATTGAGCAGATCGACCACGAGCAGGGCGTCGAGGTCGTGCTCACGCAGACTGTCGCGCAGCGCTTCGCGCCGCCGGACATGTGACTCGGCCATGGGGTTGAGCTTACGACCGCGCAGACCCACGCCGCCCGTGCCGAAAGTTCCCCTACCCTCTGGTAATGCGAACGTGGTTAGTGCGGGGTGTGGTGCTCGCGATGGTTCACGCGGTGGCGACGGTCACAGTGGCCGCGCTCAAGGCGGGCGACCCCACCCGGCACACCGTGGTCGAGGCGATCATGCTCGGGGCACTGGTCGGGATCGCGGCCCTCTGGGCCGCGGTGGACGCGTGGCGGGACGTGGATCGGCGCGGGTGGTCGTGGGTGATCGCGGCCCTCGTCGCCGGGTGGGGCGCGGCCGTGCTCGGTGTCGTCGGACGGGCGATGTTCGTGGACCGGACCGGGGTGAGCGCGCTGGGGCAGGCGTTGACCGGTGGGGCGGCTTTCACGGCGTTGCTGGTGCTGGTGCCCGCAGGGCTGGGACTGGTGGTGGGCGCCCGGCTTGAGCGGGCATCGGCGTCCGACGTGGTGGACGGCGTCGAATCCTCGAACTCCTCCGACTCCGAACCGCCAGACTCCGCTGAGCCGAACGAGCTCGCCGACGCGCCGAGAGCGGAGTCGCGGACTGGGTCCCGGACACCGTTGATCACGCCGTCGCCTGGACCTCGACACCGCCGCGCGGGGATGCGGCCCCGCCCGGAATCGTCCGAGCGCTGACCCTCCCGGTCCTGCCGGGGGCCGCCGCGGGTGACGGCCGTTGAGATCATCGTGGAACTCAGCGACGAACCAGGTCGGGACCGCGCTCGTAGGTGTTCCACCTCGCGGCACTGATCCAGGTCGGCGAGGACGCGTTGAGCGAGGCCACCGCCGGGTCCGCGATCGCCCAGAGCCGGGAGTCGTCGAGGACGAGGCCGACCTGACCGTCCACCCGAACGGCGAGGGTGCCCGCGCCCAACCTGGCCGTCACGGGCACGGCGTCGAGCGCGTCGACCCGGGTGTCCAGAACGCGCAGTGCGAGCTTCTCGGCGACGGCCCTGCGTTCGATCCGCACGATCTTCCGGTCGAGAACCAGGTCGATCGTGCGCTGCGGGGACGGCATGGCGAAGCCGTCCAACGTGGCGAGCGCGCGACCCGGATCCGAACACGCGTCGGTGCCGGTGATGTCGGCCCCGAAGTGCGCCAGATCGGTCGGGGCCGACCGCACCCTGGTCGCCCGGATCAGGTCGATCGGCACCCGATCGCAGGGCGCCTCGACCGCCCTCGGCGCGTGCCCCTGGGGATCGCGGACCAGGCCGGGGCCTTCCCGCCACGGCCCCTCGATCACGACCGGCAGGTACGGGGTCGCCCGGAAATCCTTGTCCCAGAAGGTGATCGTGGTGCCATCCCGGGTCTCGTGGGCGATGGCGAACGCGGCGAGGGCGCTCACCCACATGACATCGACACTGAACGCGTCGACGACCGAACGGAGCCGGGCACTGGTGGTGGTGTCCGGGCGGAAACCACCGGGGCTCAACAGTTCCACACCGGTGGTGAACGCCGGGTCCGGTGACCGCAGGACGAACTGGCCCGCCCCGTTGTGGCCCGCGTCGCGGCCGGTGGTGTCGGTGAACAGGAGGTAGAACCAGCCATTGACATACACCGCTGCGGGCTGTCCGGCACCGTAGCTGTTGGCCCGCAGCGTGTCCCTGGACGCCGTGACGATCGGCGCGCCGCCGTTGGCCCGCGTCCACACGCGACCGTCCGGGCTGGTGGCGAGCCCGATGGCGTTGCCGTGCGCGTGATCACCCGCGGCGCCGGTGTAATAGAGGTAGTAGACCGCACCGACCTTGATCACCGAGGGATCACAGGTGTGCATGCCGTCGAACCCGGTGACACCGCCGGAGAAAACGGGCGTGCCCTTGGTCCCATCGGGTCCGGTGAACGGGCCGTGCAGGGACGTCGACTCGGCGAGCAGGATGTCGTCGCCGGGCGGATTGGCGATGCCGAGTTGGCTGCACCACCACATCCGGAACTTGCCCCGATCGATCATGAGCGTGGGCGCGTAGTTGTAGGGAGCGTCGCCACCGCCCGCCGCCACAACACCCGGGCTCTGCCGTATTCGGTCCAGGCCCAGAACAGCGGGGGTGGGTCGCGGCTGGGTGGGTTTCGCCGCCGGGGAGACGGTCGGCTGCGGCGTGTCACCGGCAGCGGCGGTACAGGCGGTGGAGAGCAGACCGACGATCACACCGATCGCGGCGCGGACCTTCCGACTGGCCATGCTCGGTGGAACCTCCGCGCCGATGACGCACATCGGCGTCGGGTCATGTTCGGCACAGTGTAGGGAGAATCCTGCCCGCGGATGGCTCGTCCACCCGCGGTGCGATGATCGACACCGTCGGTTCCACGGACGATCGAACGCGTCGCCCGCGACAGACCGGTGCCGGTCAGGTTGTGGTGTTGGTGGCGATCCAGCGCAAGGCCAACGCATAACCGTCGACGCCGAGGCCGACGATCACGCCGGCGGCCACCGCCGAGATGAGGCTGTGGTGCCGGAACTCCTCGCGCTTGTGCACGTTCGAGATGTGGACCTCGATCAGCGGGGCGGTGAGTTGCGCACAGGCATCACGAACGGCGACGGAGTAGTGCGTCCACGCCCCCGCGTTGAGGATGACCGGAGTGCGGCGGTCGGCGGCCTCGTGCAGCCAGCCGAGCATCTCGCCCTCGTGGTCGGTTTGCCGAACTTCGACGTCGATCCCGACCTCGCGGCCGGTGTCGACACACAGCCGAGCCAGGTCGGCATGGGTGGTGCTGCCATAGATCTCAGGCTCGCGGGTGCCGAGCCTGCCCAGGTTCGGACCATTGAGGACAAGGACCTTCACAGCAGGACTCCCGTCGACTTGCCGGACGGCTCGGCGGCGATCGCCGAGTACGCGGCGGCGAGCAGCGACGGGTCCGGGCCCTCCAGCCTGCTCGGTTTGGCCAAGCCGTCGAGCACGACGAACCGGAGGACACCGGACTTGGTCTTCTTGTCGCTGAGCATCCCCTCGACGAGGTTCGGCAGGGCGTCGGCGTCGTAAGTGACCGGGAGACCGATCGAGGACAGGATCGCGCGGTGGCGGTCGGCGGTCGCATCGTCGAGCTTGCCCGCGAGCCGCGCCAATTCGGCGACGAAGACCATGCCGACGCTCACCGCCGCACCATGACGCCAGCGGTAGCGCTCGCGGCGCTCGATGGCGTGGGCCAGGGTGTGCCCGTAGTTGAGGATCTCGCGCAGGCTCGACTCCCGCAGGTCCGCCGCCACGACGTCGGCCTTGACCTGGATCTTGCGACGCACCAGCTCGGCGATGGCGTCACCGTCCGGGTCGAGCGCGGCTTTCGGGTCGGCCTCGATGATGTCGAGGATCACCGGGTCGGCGATGAAACCACCCTTGATCACCTCGGCCATGCCCGCGACCAGCTCGTTGGTCGGCAGCGTCGTCAGGGTCGCGAGGTCGACCAGCACGGCCGACGGCTCGTGGAAGACCCCGACGAGGTTCTTGCCCGCCTCGGTGTTGATCCCGGTCTTGCCACCGACGGCGGCGTCGACCATGCCGAGCAGGGTCGTTGGCACATTGACCAGCCGCACACCGCGCATCCACGTCGCGGCGACGAACCCGGCCAGGTCGGTGACCGCGCCCCCGCCGATCGCGACAACGACCCCCTGGCGGTCGAGACCGATCCGACCGAGGACCTCCCAGCAGAAACCGGCGACCGACAGCGCTTTGCCATCCTCGGCATCCGGAACCTCGATGCGGTGCGCATCGATCCCGGCGGCGACCAACTCGTCGCGGGTCGCCTCCGCTGTCGCCGCCAACGTCGGCTGATGGATGACCGCCACCTTCGACGCACCGCGAACCGACTCGATCAGCTCGTCGAGCAGACCTTTGCCGATCACCACGTCGTAAGGACGGTCGGTGGCGACCCGAATCCGCACCGGCTGCACGATCACTCCTTCACGAGCCCACATGTCCCTGGTCGAGCATCCCACTCGTATTCCACACCATCACATCCACACCCACCGCCGCACCGACCACGGTCCCTCTTGCCCGCGGGTCCTGTGCTCGCGGCATGGGTGCGAGGCACCCGGTCGAGCATTGCCGCCGTGCCCGACCTTCTATCTCGGGTGCGCGACGCGATCGCTAGCGGGTGGCGCGGACCGTTTCCGCCAGCCGGGCGACGATGTCTTCCGGCGTGGCCGTGTCGGTGGCGACCTCCACGGTCGCGATCTCCCGATACAGCGGCAGCCGTGCGTCCAGCAGTTCCTTGAACTTCGCTCGCGGGTTGACCCCGGCCAGCAACGGTCGAGCCACCGACAGGCCGGTGCGCCGGACCCCTTCGGCGAGACCGACGTTGAGGAACACCACCCGATGCGGGCCCAGCAACGCCCTGGTCCGCGCCGAGAGCACGGCCCCGCCGCCGAGTGCGAGCACACCGACGTGGTCGGCGAGCGCCACGGCGACCGCGTCCTCTTCCGCTGCCCGGAACACGGCTTCGCCGTCATCGGTGAAGATGTCGCTGATCGGCTTGCCCGCCGCGGCGACGATATCGGCGTCGGTGTCCCGGAAAGGGACATCCAACGCGAGAGCCAACGCCTCACCGATGGTCGTCTTGCCCGCACCCGGCGGGCCGACCACCACCGCGATCGGCGTCACCAGCGGTTCCGCAGCGACTCGAGGTAGCCATCGGCGTTCCGGCGGGTCTCGATGAGCGAGTCGCCACCGAACTTCTCCAGCGCGGCGTCGGCCAACACCAGAGCGACGACAGACTCCAACACCACGCCCGCGCGCGGGACCGCGCAGACATCGGAGCGTTGGTGGATCGCGACAGCCGGTTCACCGGTAACGACGTCGACGGTGGACAGCGCGCGCGGCACCGTCGAGATCGGCTTCATGGCCACGCGCATGCGCAGCGGTTCGCCGTTGGTGATGCCACCTTCGAGGCCACCAGCCCGGTTCGAGCGTCGGGTGACACCGGCGACGGTGCCCTCGGCCCGGTCGATCTCGTCGTGGGCCTGGCTGCCCCAGCGCTTCGCCGTGGTGAACCCGTCGCCGATCTCGACGCCTTTCATGGCCTGGACACCCATCAGCGCCCCGGCCAACCGCGCGTCGAGCCGCCGGTCCCAGTGCACGTGCGACCCGAGCCCGGGCGGCAACCCATAGACGATGACCTCGATGACCCCGCCGACGGTGTCGCCCGCCTTCTTGACGGCCTCCACCTCGGCGATCATCGCCGCGGTCGCGACGGGGTCGAACGCCCGCACCGGGCTTTCATCGATGGCGGCGAGGTCCCCCGGACCGGGCAACGGCCCCTCCGGCGCCACAGCGCCACCGATGCCGACGACGTGACTGATCACCTCGACGCCGAGAAGCTGCCGCAGGAACGCGCGCGCCACCGTGCCGAGCGCCGTGCGCCCCGCGGTTTCCCGGGCACTGGCCCGTTCCAGCACCGGACGTGCCTCGTCGAAGCCGTACTTCTGCATGCCTGGCAGGTCGGCGTGGCCTGGACGCGGGCGGGTGAGCGGCTCGTTGCGGCTCGACTCGGCGAGTTCGGCCGCGTCCACCGGGTCGGCGGACATGACCTTCTCCCACTTGGGCCACTCGGCGTTCTCGATCCACACCGCGACCGGCCCACCCTGGGTGCGACCGTGGCGGACGCCACCGAGAAACTCGACCTTGTCGGTCTCGAAGCCCATGCGCGGGCTGCGCCCGAACCCGAGCCGACGTCGGGCGAGCTGCTCGCCCAGATCGGCGGTGGTGACCTCGACCCCGGCCACCATGCCCTCGACCACGCCCATGAGCGCGGGTCCATGTGATTCACCAGCGGTTATCCAACGCAGCACGCGCAGATCCTGTCACGCCCGCCCAGCTCACATCCCATCGGCCGAACGATCGCCCATTCGTGTCATGCCGCCGGAGACCGTCCGCACTAGACGACTGATTCCGCGGGAGTCAGCGGTCGTAGACAACCGGTGGATATAGGTGGTGGGTGGCGGCCGGTCGGTGGGTGCCTGCCTGCCGGGGTGGCTGGCCAGCTGGGTGCCTGCCTGAGTCGCGAACTGGGTGGCTGGCCGCCCAGCTGCCTGCCTGGCCGGGTGGGTGGCTGGACACCTGCTTGCTTGCCTGCCTGGCCGGGTGGGTGGGTGGGTGGGTCGTTGTGCCAGATCGCGGCGGGTGGGGCGTGACTGGGCCGGGTGGTGATCAATGTGGGGTCGGTTTGGAACACACGCTGAGGGCTGACGGTCGGCGGCTTCGGCGTCGGTCGGGCCGGAACCGGCCCTAGGAATCAATCATCCATCTCTCCTTTCGTCTGCCGTGAACACTGGCGATCAAGCAAGTAGGCCCGTTCCCGGGAAGAGAGCGATGACGCAGGTCGAGACCAGGAGACCGGGCCCGTGCGGGACACCGGTTCGCCAGGCGGGTCGGCGTGTGAATCGGAGCATCAGGCTGAGGACAGCGGCACCCATGGACGCCATTGGTAATGCGGCGAGGTCAATGGCGCCGAGCACAGCTCCGAGGGTACCCGCGAGTTTGACGTCGCCCGCACCCAAGGAGCGAGGGCGCCACCAATGGATGACAGCATGGAGTCCGAGAAACAAGAGACAGCCTAGTAACGCGCCCCACAATATCGAGTCCCCACTCTCGCGTGCCGCGAAAGTTAGCGCTATTGCGGTGGCGAGATAGGCGGTCAGTGTTAACGCATTGGGCAATCTGCGATAGAGCAGGTCGGCTGCGGTGAGGGCTACCGCGAACCAGGTGATGACGTAGAGGGTCGGGACCCACCACAGCGGGAGACTCCCGGTGGACCAGCGGACGGTTGTCGTTGTCCAGACTGCGGCGGTGGCGATCTCGCACCAACCTGGGCGGACATGGATCTGACGGCTGAGATGGCCCAGGAGCCCGCGGGCTACCGCACCCGCGACTGCCCCCGACATCGGGGACGCGGCGATGGCCAGATCGGGTGCCTGGAACACGATCGCGGCCGGGAGGGTAAGGACCGCGAGCAAGCACAGGATGTGGTGGATCGCCATCCGCCGTGCCTGTTCGGAGACGATGTGACGCCGCGCTCGACCCGGTACGAACCTGCCCACCGCCGCCGAAACAACATCGTTGACGCGGTCGAGGTGTGGTTGTCGCGGACTGGACGGCGGGTCTGGTGACCGCGCGTTGATTGTCGCCACGGTCCGCGAAGTGACGTGATCACTGGAGGATTGAGAGGGGGTGGCGGGGCGACGGTGGACAACCGGCCACGACGGCGCGACATCCCCGGGTGGCGAACTCACCTTCATCGTCACCGTGGCCGCCAGTGAGCCGCGACTGCCGTGGCTCGCCTTGGGCTCGGCCGTTGCCATCGGCCATGTCGCGGGCAAATTGTTGGCAGTGTTGGCGGACTCGCCCGCCCGCGCCACTGCGAGGACTGCGAGGACTGGATGATCCCCACCCGAGAATGGGCGGACGGGATGGCTGTGGAATCGCCGGGAACGTGGGGCAGCGAATGGGTGGCGAACGGCGTTGACCGCCGGGTTCGAGTGACCTCGTCTGGCCGTGACGGAATGGGTGCGTGAATTGTCATCGACAGTGATTCCCCTTTCTGCACTGTCGACGATAGCGAAGAAAAATCCGCTTGTCGTTGACACGATGGCATGGGGATAGCCGTTTGACGAGTCCGGTGAAATGTGTTTAGAGCGGCAACGGCAGTACGGCTCCGGTCGCGGATCGCAATGCGTCGCGCATTGTTTCGCGAGGGGCGTCGTAGCCGGTGAAGTGTTCGACTTGGCCGAACGCCTGGTGCAGGAGCATGTCCAGGCCGGTCGCCAGGCGGCCGCCGCGAGCCGCGACAGCGTCGGCCACCGGGGTGGGCCACGGGTGGTAGATCACGTCCAACACGCGGCCCGCGCGGGCCAGCGCGGGCGCCAGGGGGGCCGTAGCGGCCGCCGGGGCGGTGTTGATCAAGATGGCCGCGGCTTCGGCGAGGGCGTCGAAGTCGACGGTCGACCAGGGCAGGACTTCGATGGGCAGGGACAGCGTCCTGGCGCAGTCCACCGCGTCACCCGCTCGGGCCGGGTCGCGAACCGCGATCGTCGCCGATGTCAGTCCCAGTTCCACGAACGCCGCCAACGCCGCGCACGCGGTCCCGCCCGCGCCGAGAACAACGCCTGACAGGTCAACAGGGACGGGCCCGGCGTCCATCGCGCGCAGGGCACCGGTGATGCCGTCGATATCCGTGCAGTCCGCGTGCCAGGTTCCGTCAGGGCGGTGGACCAGCGTGTTCGCCGCGCCGACTGCCACCGCGCGGGCCGTGGCCGTGTCGGCGACCGCGAGCGCCGCGCGTTTGCCGGGCATGGTGACCGAGAGACCCGCCCAGTCCGCGCCCAGGTCGGCGACGAGCCCGGGCAAGCGGGTTTCGTCGCACTCGATCCTGGTGTAGGTCCAGTTCAAGCCGAGAGCCGCGTAGGCGGCATGGTGCAGGACCGGGGACAGGGAGTGCTCGACCGGTGAGCCGAGTACCGCCGCGCGACGGTCAGTAGGCATCGTTGTCCTGGGCCAGTTTGATGTTGGCCTTGTGCTGGTCGTAGGTGTCGCCGAAGCACGAGGTGCCGTCCTTCTGGCAACGCACGAAGTACAGCCAGGTGCCTTCGGCGGGCTGGGCGGCGGCGCCCAGTGCTTCCTTGCTGACCGCGGCGATCGGAGTCGGGATGAGGCCGACGTTCTTGTAGGTGTTGTACGCCCCGGCCCGGTCGCGGTCAGAGGAATTCGTCGTGATGGTCGGCCGGTCGAGGACGTAGTTGATCGTGGAGTCGTACTCCAGCCTCATCCCCTTCGCCAGCCGGTTGTAGGTGACCCTGGCGACCTTGGGGAAGTCCACCGACACCGCCTCGCGTTGCACCAGGGAGCCCATGGTCAGCACCTGGTACGGGGTGAAGCCGGTCGCCTCGGCGATCTTGGGCATTCCGTAGCTCTGCATCCGCGCGGACGATGAGGTGAGTACCTGCTTCCAGACTTCCTGCGCGCTGGTGCCCGGCTTGATCTCGTACACCTCGGGCGCGACGAGCCCTTCGAGCCTGCGCTGTGGTTCGACGCGGGCGGCGTCGCCCACGGCCCACTCGGGGACGCCGAGCGCCGCGAGGTCACCGGTCTCGGCGACCTGGCGGAGCTGCTCGACGCTCACGCAGGTTTCCTTGCCGTCGAGCGTGGCGCAGGACGCCTTGGATATCAGCGACAGCACCCCGGGGGTGACCGTGTCGCCCTTGGCGATGTCGTCGAACTGGGTGCCCGCCCTGATCTGCAGGTTGCCCACCTTGGCCGCCGGATTGACGATCTTGGCGACCGCGTCCTTGCCGGAGATCTTGGTGCGCATGACGTAGTAGCCGGGCTGGATCGAGCGGATCTTGGCCTCGTTCGCGGCCGCGGCCAGGAACGCCTTCGAACTCGCGACGATTCCCTCGTCGGTGAGCCGGGTGGCGATGGTGCCGGTGCTGTCGCCACCGACGACCTCGACGACGACGTCACGCTCGCCCGCGCCCGTGAAATCGTCGTAGCCGCCGAACTCGGACAGTTGGTTGAACCCGTACCAGACACCGCCGACGAGGAGCAGCGCCGCGACAACGATGAAGGCCAACATGATCGTGCGGCGACGCTTGCGCTTGGGCCGGGCCTTGGGCCGTCCCGGCCGGTCGCGCTCGCGCACGGGCGTCTCTTCGAAGATGCCGAGGTCGTCGGTCATGAGTCCTCCGCTGATCGGGCGAGGGCGCTGGAGCGGGAATCGAGCCACGCCTGCAGGATCTCCACGGCGGCCGCCTGGTCGACGACGGCCCGCTGGCGTTTGCCCCGAACACCGCGCTCGCTGAGCATCCGCGACGCGGACACCGTGGTGAGGCGTTCGTCGGCGAGTCGGACGGGCACCGGGTCGACGCGGCGCGCCAAGTCCATGGCGTAGGCGTGAGCGCTCTCCGCCGCCGCGCCGTGACGCGCGGCGAGGGTGCGCGGCAATCCGACCACCACTTCGACCACCTCGTGCTCGACGACGAGCGCAGCGAGCTGTTGGAGGTCGCTACCGGTCCGCTCGTCGCGGGACAGCGTAACGAGCGGGGTGGCGAGGATCGGAGCCGGATCGCTCAACGCGACCCCGACCCGGACGGAGCCGACGTCCACGGCGAGCCTGCGGCCACGCCCCGGGTCGTCGGCTCCAGGCCGGTCGAATGCGGGTTTCACGAGGTCGTCAACGCCCTTCGCAGGGCGTTCACCGCCTCGCCGATGCCGTCGGCGTTGCCGCCGCCGCCCTGGGCCATGTCCGGCTTGCCGCCGCCTCGGCCGTCGATGGCCTTGGCGAAGGACGGCACGAGCTTGCCCGAGGCGATGCCTTGGTCGCGCGCGCTCGACGTCGTGGCGACGACGAAACCGACCTTGCCCGCGTCGGCGGAGAACAGGGCGACCACGCCGGGCCTGGCGCCGAGGCGGTTGCGGACCTCGATGGCCAGCGAGCGCAGGTCGTTGCCACCGATGCCGTCGGGCACCTTCAGCGCGACCAGCGCGACGCCGCCGAGGTCCTCGGCCTGATCGGCGAGCGATCCGGCGGAGGACAGCAGTTCGCCCGCGCGGAGTTTCTCCAGTTCCTTCTCGGCGCCCTTGAGTCGCTCGATGAGTGCCTCGACTCGGCCGGGAACCTCGACGTCGGGCACCTTGAGCATCGCGGCCAGGTTCTGCACCAACGCGCGTTCCTTGGCCAGGTAACGCATCGCATCGATGCCGACGTAGGCCTCGAGACGACGGCTGCCCGAGCCGACGGATGCCTCGCCGATCACCGTGATCGGGCCGATCTGCGACGAATGTTCGACGTGGGTGCCACCGCACAGTTCGCGCGACCACGGGCCGCCGATCTCCACGACGCGGACCTCTTCGTCGTAGGTCTCGCCGAACAACGCGACCGCGCCCAGGTCGTGAGCGCCGCCCATGTCGGTGTAGACGACGCGAACCGGCAGGTCCTTGCGGACGGCGAGGTTGGAGACGTCCTCGATCTCGCTGCGCGTCTCGGGTGAGAGCCCCCCGCTCCACGCGAAGTCGAGCCGCAGGTAGCCGGGCTTGTTGTACGAGCCGCTCTGCAGCGCGGTCGGGCCGAGCACCTGGCGCAGCGCGGCGTGCACGACGTGCGTGCCCGAGTGGCCCTGGCGGGCGCCGATGCGCCATTCCGGGTCGACCTGGGCCTCGACGTGTATGCCATCGGCGATCTCGCCGCTGCGTACGCGCACCTGGTGTACCCACAGCTTGCGGGCGACCTTCTGCACGTCGAGCACTTCGAGTTCGACGCCTTCGCCGGTGATGGTGCCCGCGTCGCTCTCCTGGCCGCCGGACTCGGCGTAGAGCGGGGTGCGGTCCAGCACGACCTCGACGATGTCGCCTTCGACCGCGCCGGTGACGCGCTTGCCGTCGCGCACGATCCCGCGCACGACGGCCTCGGCAGAAAGCTTCTCGTAGCCGACGAACTCGGTGGGCCCCTGCGCGAGCAGGTCGCGGTAGACCGACTGGTCGCCGTGGCCGGTCTTGCGGGACGCGGCGTCGGCCTTGGCGCGGGCGCGCTGTTGCGCCATCAGCTCGCGGAAGCCGTCCTCGTCGACCGAGAGGCCCTTCTCCGCGGCCATCTCCAGGGTGAGGTCGATCGGGAAGCCGTAGGTGTCGTGGAGCTGGAATGCCTTGTCGCCGGGCACCATCGCGCGTCCGTCGGCCTTGATCTTGTCGGCGGCCAGGTCGAAGATCTTCGAACCCGCCGACAGGGTCGAGAGGAAGGTCTCCTCCTCGGCCTTGACCACCGACTCGATCCGGGCGAAGTCGTTGACCAGCTCGGGGTAGGAGGGGGCCATGGCGTCGCGGACGATGGCGGCGAACTCGGCGAGCACCGGCTCGTTGACCCCGAGCAGGCGCACGGAGCGGACGATGCGGCGCAGGAGGCGGCGCAGCACGTAACCGCGGGCCTCGTTGCCGGGGGTGACGCCGTCACCGACGAGCATGACGCCGCTGCGAGCGTGGTCGGCGATGACACGGAAGCGCACGTCGTCGACCTTGTTGCCGCTGCCGTAGCGGCGGCCCGACATCTCCTCGGCCTTGGTGATCACCGGGCGGACCAGGTCGGTCTCGTAGACGTTGTCGACCCCCTGGAGCAGGTAGGCGACCCGCTCGATGCCCATGCCGGTGTCGATGTTCCTGGTCGGCAGCTCGCCGATCGGCGGGTGGCCGAGCTTGGGGCTCAGCTCGCCGCGGACGTCCTGCATGAAGACCAGGTTCCAGATCTCGAGATACCGGTCCTCGTCGACGATCGGCCCGCCGTCGCGGCCGTGCTCGGGCCCCCGGTCGTAGTAGATCTCCGAGCATGGGCCGCCGGGACCGGGCACGCCCATGTCCCAGTAGTTGTCCGCGCCGTCGCGGCGCTGGATGCGCTCCGGCGGCAGTCCGGCGATCTTCTGCCACAGGTGCAGGGCCTCGTCGTCGTCGTTGTAGACGGTGGCCCAGATGCGGTCGGGGTCGAAGCCGTAACCGCCGTCGGCCTGGCTGCTGGTGATCAGCGTCCAGGCGTGCTCGATGGCTCGCTCTTTGAAGTAGTCGCCGAAGGAGAAGTTCCCGGCCATCTGGAAGAACGTGTTGTGCCGGGTGGTCTTGCCGACCTCATCGATGTCACCGGTGCGCACGCACTTCTGCACGCTGGTGGCGCGCGGGTACGGGGCGGGGACATCGCCGAGGAAGATCGGCTTGAACGGCACCATCCCGGCGTTGACGAAGAGCAGGTTGGGGTCTTCCAGGATGAGCGAGGCGCTGGCCACCTGGGTGTGGCCGGTGTTCTTGAAGTAGTTCAGGAATCGACTGGAGATGTCATGGGTCTGCACGGTCTCGGGTCCTCAACTGATCTGGGTTCGACGGTGGCGGCGCGGCGAACGGCGAAACGAGGAGCCTGGACGGCTCAGCCGTTCGCCCTGCGCGCTCGCGCGTCGACACCGCGGCGCGGCGCGGGACCGCCGAGCGCGTGCCGAGCACCTGGGGTCACGCCCGCACGGGCCTCGACCACGTTGATCAGTTCGTCCTCGCGCTCGACCATGCCCGCGCGCACATCGGCGCCGAAGGACCCGAGGGCCCCGGCGAGTTCCCGCACGGCGTCGCCCACGTTGTCGGCGATACCCGCCGGGGTGACGGCGTGCGCGGTCCTGGCGGCTTTGCGGGACATGGCGACACCGGCGGCGACACCGACACCGAGCCAGAAGAGGCGCTTCATTTGCGGCCACCCTTGCGCTTGGCGCGGCGGACGGGACGGGCGTGCCTGCCGTCGTCGCCCTTGGCCTTGCGGCGGGCGCGCAGTGCCTTGCTCACGCCGTAGGACAAGGCCGCCACCTTGACCAGCGGGCCGCCGAGCGTGGCGGTGAAGACCGAGGTCAGCGCCGAGACGTTGCCGGAGACGGCCTGGGCGTTGGCGGTGATGCCGTCGACCCGCTCAAGCTGGGCGTTGACGTGGGTGAGCGTGGCGTTGGCCCCGGTGAACAACGGGTCGCTGTTCTCGTGCGCTTTGCGGATCGCGACGGTGGCCTCGTCCAGCGTGCGGCCGAGCTTGAGCAGCACGATGCCCAGCAGCACCACCAGCAGTACGAACGCGCCTGCGGCGATCAGCGCGGCGATCTGCCCAGCTGTCACGAGCCCTCCTCGTCGATGGCCCCATGACGGAGCGGTTGAACCGCGTCAGGTTACCGCGCGGCCCCGGCGTGGGCCTGCCCGGACCTGATCAGTCCGTGCCCCTGACGAGCTTGCGCAGCTTGGGCACGCGGTCCGCGAGGTGCCGTTCCGCGCCGCGCTGGGTGGGTTCGTAGTAGTCGCGCCCGACAAGTTCCTCCGGCGGGTACTGCTGGGGCAGCACGCCTTCGGGCACGTCGTGCGGGTAGCGGTAGCCCGCAGCGTTGCCCAGTTTTTTGGCGCCCGCGTAGTGGCCGTCACGCAGGTGGGGCGGGACCGGGCCCGCTTTGCCCTCGTTGACGTCGGCGACGGCCTTGCCGATGGCGGTGATGACCGCGTTCGACTTCGGCGCGGTGGCCAGGTGGATGGTCGCCTGGGTCAGGGCGAGCCTGCCTTCGGGCATTCCGATCATCTGCACGGCCTGCGCGGCGGCGACGGCTGTCTGCAGGGCTGTCGGGTCGGCGAGGCCGATGTCCTCACTGGCGTGCACGATCAGCCTGCGCGCGATGAACCTCGGGTCTTCGCCCGCTTCGAACATGCGCGCCAGGTAGTGCAGCGCGGCGTCCACATCCGAGCCGCGGATGGACTTGATGAACGCGCTGATGACGTCGTAGTGCTGATCACCCGCGCGGTCGTAGCGCACTGCGGCTTTGTCGACAGTGGCTTCGACTGTCGCGAGGTCGATAGCGCCGTCGCGGGTGGCCATGGCGGAATCGGCGGCGGCTTCCAACGCGGTGAGCGCGCGGCGGGCGTCACCGTCGGCGAGTCGGACGATGTGGTCCTCGGCCTCGGCGTTAAGGGTGGCCGCACCCGCGAGGCCGCGTTCGTCGGCGACCGCGCGGCGCACGAGCGCGCGCACGTCGGCGTCGGTCAGGGGCTGGAGTTGCAGTACGAGGGACCGGGAGAGCAGCGGGGAGACCACGGAGAAGTACGGGTTCTCGGTGGTGGCCGCGACGAGCAGCACGATCCGGTCCTCGACCGCGCCGAGCAGGGCGTCCTGCTGAGTGCGGGAGAAGCGGTGGACCTCGTCGATGAACAGGACGGTGGACGCGCCGGAGTGGGTCAGGCGCTTGCGGGCCTCGTCGATGACCGCGCGGACCTCCTTGACCCCGGCGGACAACGCGGACAGTGCGACGAAGCGGCGGCCGATGGCCGAGGACACCAGGGTGGCCAACGTGGTCTTGCCCGTGCCCGGCGGCCCGTAGAGCAGGATCGACGCGGGCGCGGCGCCCTCGACCAGTCGACGCAGCGGGGCGCCGGGGCCGAGCAGATGGTCCTGTCCGAGCACCTCGTCGAGGCTGGTCGGGCGCATCCGCACGGCCAGCGGGGCGTTCGGCGCGACGCGAGCCGGTGTCGCGGGCGGCGCGGGGCCGAACAGTTCCAGGTCGAACTCCTGTTCCACAGCTCTCGACGCTACCCGTCCGGTCTGACGGCCCGCCCGGGTGGATGTGGGATCATCGTGTCCTGTGACGTCGTCCCCGCCGCGCGCAGCGGCTCGCGTGGTCCTGCTCGCGGGTCCTTCCGGTTCGGGGAAGTCGACCCTTGGTGCCCGGTTGGGTGTGCCGGTCCTGCGCCTCGACGACTTCTACCGCGAAGGGGACGATCCGCTTCTCCCCCGCGACCGTGCCGGACGGGCCGACTGGGACCAGCCCGGTTCGTGGCATGCCGAAGACGCGTTGGCGGCGGTGATCGCGTTGGCCGCGACCGGCTCGGTGGATGTGCCGCGTTACGAGATCGGCGCCGACCGCAGGGTCGGCAGCTACCGGTTGGACCTCCACGGTGCCCGCACTTTCATCGCCGAGGGCTTGTTCGCCGACCTGATCGTGGCGGGCTGCCGGGACGCTGGGGTCCTGGCCGACGCGATCGCGCTGACGTCGGGTGGTGGACGAACGTTCGTGCGGCGACTCCTGCGCGATGTCGCCGAATCCCGCAAGGCCGTGCCGCTGCTGGTTCGACGCGGCCTGCGGCTTTGGCGTGAGCACGGCGCCGTCGTGCGCCGCTGTGTGGCCGCCGGGATGCGCCGCCGCACCCCGGCGGCGGCGCTCACCGACCTGCGGTCACGGTCGCAGTATGGGCTTGATGACCTTGCGGGAGTCCATGTCGGCGTAGGCGTCGGCGGCCCGGTCGAGCGGGTACTCGCTGTCGAAGACCCGGCCGGGGTCGATCGTGCCGTCCAGCACGTCGGCGAGCAGTTCCGGCAGGTAGAGCCGTACCGGGGCGATGCCGCCCGCGATGCCGATGTTCGCGGTGAACAGCTGCGGCACGGGTAGTTCCGGTCCGCCGTAGGGCACCCCCACGTAGCCGACCCGGCCGCCCGGGCGCACCGAGGCGAGCGCCTGCTCCATCGATTCCTTGGTGCCGACACATTCCAGCACCGCGTCGGCGCCGGTGCCGCCGAGCAGTTCGAGCACCGCGGTGGCGCCGTCCTCGCCGCGCGCGGCGACGATGTCGGTCGCGCCGAACTCGGTGGCCAGGTGCTGCCGGTCGGCGTGGCGGGACATGGCGATGATCCGCGCCGCGCCGAGTCGCGCGGCGGCGAGCACCGCGCACAGTCCGACCGCGCCGTCACCGACGACCACCACCGTGCTGCCGGGGCCGACGCCCGCGGAGATCGCGGCGAAATGACCGGTGCCCATCACGTCCGACAGGCTGAGCAGGCTGGGCACCATCGCCTCGTCCGGCATGGCCGGGGTCTTGACCAGGGTGCCGTCGGCGAACGGGACGGTGACGTACTGGGCCTGGGCACCGTCGAGACGCTCGCCCGTCCTGGTGGTCGAGCCGAAGAGGCCACCGCGCACACAGGAGGACTGCACCCCGTTGCGGCAGTTCACACAGTCGCCGTCGCTCATCGCGAACGGCGCGACGACGAAGTCGCCGGGGCGCAGGGTGTTGACCTCGGGGCCGGTCTCCTCGACGACGCCGACGAATTCGTGGCCGATGCGGTGCGGGCCGTCGACCGGTGAGACGCCCCGATATCCCCACAGGTCGGAGCCGCACACGCAGGCGGCCGTGACCCGGACGATGGCGTCGGTGGAGTGGCCGAGGACCGGGTCGGGCACGTCGTCGACGCGGATGTCACCGGGGGCGTGGAGAACAGTGGCACGAATCGTCATCTGGCGGTGGTCCTATCGTCCGAGTGCCTGGCGCAGCGCGCCCAGCACGAGTTCCACGCGGTCGGGTCGCGCGTTGTGGCCCATCAGTCCGATTCGCCACACCGTGCTGGCGAAGGCGCCGACGCCCGCACCGATCTCGATGCCGTACTCGGTGAGCAGGATCTGGCGGACCTTGGCCGAGTCGACTCCCTCGGGCACCCGAACGGTGGTCAACTCCGGCAGGCGGTGGCCTTGCGCGGCGAACAGTTCGAGGCCGAGTTCGCCGAGCCCTTCGTGCAGGCGTTCACCCGCGAGGCGATGCCGCTCGTAGGCCGCGTCGAGCCCCTCTTCGAGAATCCGGCCGAGTGCGGCGTGCAGTGAGGCGATCATGGCGACGGGCGCGGTGTGGTGGTAGGTGCGGCCGCCGCTGGTACCGCCGACGTAGGCGCCGATGAGGTTGAGGTCGAGGTACCAGGTCGGCGGACGCTGGACCCGGCGGTCCCAGGCGTGTTCGGACACGGTGAACGGCGCGAGGCCCGGGGCGACGCCGAGGCATTTCTGCGTGCCCGAGTAGGCGATGTCCACGCCCCAGGCGTCGATCTCGACCTCGATGCCCGCGAGCGAGGTGACGCAGTCGGCGAGTACGAGGGCGCGCTGATCGCGCTTGTGGACCGCGCGGGCGAGCGTGGAGATGTCGCTGCGCACACCGGTCGAGGTCTCGGCGTGCACGGCGGCGACGAGCGAGGGCTCCGGGTGGGCCGCCAGCATCTTCGCCGTGTCGACCGGCTGGCCCCAGTCGTGGTCGACCCGGACGACGTCGGCGCCGTAGCGGCTCGCGACATCGACCATGCGTTCGCCGAACAAACCGTTCACGCCTACGACGACCACGTCACCGGGGTGGACGAAGTTGGCGAACGCCGCCTCCATGCCGATCGATCCCGTGCCCGACAGCGGGAGCGTGCGGGCGTTCTCGGTGCCCCAGACGCGGCGCAACCGGTCGCAGGTCTCGTCGAGGACGCGGAGGAACTCCGGATCGAGGTGGCCGAGCAGCGGCGCGGCCAGCGCGGCTGTCGCCTCCGGGTACGGGTTCGACGGTCCGGGTCCCAACAGGGTGCGCTCAACCAAGGCCATACCCCGAACCTTACGGATTCCGCACCTGGCTCCGTTGGACGGCCCATGCGCCTCACCGCATGGGACGGACCGGCTCCGGCTGTTCGCCGATCAGCGGCGCCCGAACCAGAATCCCCACCGCGTAGGGCACGAGGTCGCGACCGCGGCGCCAGAGCCAGGGGATGCCCCGCACGATCAGCCAGGCGAGGTGATCGAGCGTTCCGGGGGCCGCGCCGCCCTCGCAGACCAGGCTGACCGGCCGCACGAGGTGACACCCGGAAGCCACGAGCAACGCGGAGAACCCGTCGGCGAGGAGTCGGTGGCCCAACTCGGAGGGGTGCAGCCGGTCGACACTCCACGCGGCGGTGCCGTACGCGCCGGGGAGCCGGTCCAGGTCGAGAACGAGCGCGCCGGTGGCGGCGACGACCGCGTCGATCACCTCGTTGAGCCGGTCGATCCTGACCCGCAACGCGCGACGCAGCGGCCCGGGAAGCCGGAACACCCGGCCGTGGTCGTGGTAGCGGGCCAGCAGCACCACCGCGCCCTGGCCGTGCAGCGCGGTCACGACATGGATCAGGTCCGCGCGCATAGCGTCGGGATCGAAGTCCGAGCGCAGCGTGTCGTTCATCCCCGCGATCACCAGCACCGCGTCCGGCCGCAGCACCAGGGCCCCTGGCAGTTGCCGTTCCCGCACACACCCGACCCGCGCTCCGGTGAACGAGAGGTTGTCGATCTCCGCGCCGAGGGCGGCCGCGAGCAGCGGCCCCACTCCGCGCCAGCCACCACCGGGCAACGGGTCGCCCAGACCGACACTGGTCGAGTCACCGAGGACGACCAACCGGGTCGCCGTCCACGTCCGTACCGTCGCCGAGATCCCCACCGCGGTCACCGGGCAACGATCGGGCCCTCGGGTACCCGCCGCGGTGAGATCGCGGTGTCCGCGGGGGTACGCCTCGGCGAAGAATCAGCGCTCTTCGAACGCCGGGTAGAGCGGCAGCGAACGGTCGCCGAATCGCGCGCGGAGAGCGGACGCCACCGAGTCGGCGTGCTCGGCGACCGGCGCGACCGCGCACCGGCGGGCGGCTTTCGCCAGTTCCTCCCAGCGGGCGACCAGCACCTCCCCCTGGTGCGGGATGTCGAGTGGGCCGTCCGAGCCGACCCGCCGGTCCTCGGGGGCCGCGAGGAAGTGCCAGGTGGTCAGCCAGACCCAGAACACCTGCGCGTCGAGCAGTCGGGGCAGCAGGACGGCATCCTCGCCGAGGTCGGGCCACATCACCCGGACCTCGGCCCGCCAGGCGGCGAGCATCGCCTCCGCCATGCCCGCGGGCAGCGCGTAAGCACACCAGCAGGAGGGGAACGGCACGGTCAGATAGGCCGCGTCGAACATCATGTTCCGGACGCACCCACCCTCGAAGTCGAGGAACCGCACACCGCGGCTGGTGATCAGGTTGTTGTCCGGGCACGAGTCCGACGGGCTGAACGCCCGGTGCCCGGCGGTCTCGAGCAGCCCGAGCGCCTGGCGGGCCCCCTCCATCGCCTCTTCGCCGGTGTCGAGGCCGAGGTGGTCGCGCAGCAGGCCCGGCAGGGCGTTGATGGCGATCGGGCCCTCGATGGACAGGGGGTCTTTCGTGACGGGCGGGCTGAGCCTGCGCAGCAACGCGTCGAAATCGGCCTCACGGCCCGCGGTGGTGGCGTGCATCCGGCCGAGCGACCGGGCCCAGGACAGCAGGGCGCGCTCGGCGGCACGGGCGTCGGTGCCGTGCAACTTCTCGGACAGCGTCGGCGCGCGCCCCAGGTCTTCCATGACCAGCAGGTTGGTGCCGCCGTCGTGGGCGAACAGCTCCGGGCACATCCGGTCCTCGGCGGAGAGCGCGGTGAACAGTTGGTAGCTGACCGCCTCGCGAATCCAGGAGTCGCGCGGCGTGGCGCCGTCGGGGTGGACGTAGCGCTTGACCGCGAGCGTCCTCGGCAGCGCGAACGGGCTCGACGCGACCTTCACCCGCAGCACGATCGATCGGTCGCTGCCGCCGAGGTCCTCGGGATCACCGAGTTGGATGCGCGCGCCGAATCGCTTGCTGAGGACGGATTCCGCCGCGACCACTGTCGCCAGCACCTCCGCTCGGATGTCCGGCGACTGCGCGGCCGTGTCGGTCTCTGGCGGGTCGGCGGCGATCTCCACGCTCATCTCCTCTGACCCTTGTTCCGGGTCTCGGTCGCCGGGCCTCGGGTCGGTCGCTGCCGAACCGCGGTGGTGTCCATCGATCCAGAGGGGGATTCGGTCACTCATCAACGATGTCGGCCCGTATTCGGTACGCGTGAGCGGCCGGGACCCGGTTGGCGGGGAACTCACCCTTGCGAGAGTGGGCGACCCGTGTCGGCGGTCGCGGCGGATCGATGCCGCAGCAGGAGCACCACCGCGGCGGCGACCACGATGCCGATCAGGTTCACCGCCAACTGTCCGGCCGAGTGGAACACCTTGCTCCACTCCCCCAAGATCGCCGCCACCCCGATGTACCCGGCGGCGGGCACGGTGGTGACCGAGATGAAGACACCGACCAGGGCCGCTGACTTGGCCGAGGTCATCGATAGCATACCGGCGGCACCAGCCAAAACGGCGACAATCAGCGACCACGGGCCGACCTCGTAGACGAAATCCACCTGATGGTCGCCGGAGATCGCGCTCGCGTCGAACAAACCGGCGGTGGTGCCCAGCCACGCGCCGCCCGTGGTGACCAGAATGGCCAGCGGAAAACCGACGGCCAGCGCGAGCGCGGCCCTGCGGACCAGGTCCCATCGCCTGCGCACGAGACCGACCGCGACCGCGGCGAGCGGACCGAACTCGGGCCCGACGACCATGGCCCCGACGATCGTCACCGGCGAGTCGGTGATCACGCCCACCGCGGCCAGCACGCACGCGATGATGAGGAAGGCGAGGAAGGTGATGTTGAGCCGGGACTCCTCGCCGGTACGGGCGAGAAGCTCCTCCCACACGACCGCGTCGGCGGCCTCACCCGGCGCGTCCCGCTCGGCCTTGTCCGCGGCGTCGGACAGGGCGGTGTCGATCTGTTCGAGGATGATCCCGCCGTCGTGATCGATGCCGAGACCGCACAGGGCCACGATGACCTCGTCGACGATTTCCCGCGCGACAGCGGCCTCGATGACGTCACCCTCGGGCTCGATGGCCGCGCCGGGGAACAGCACCAGGTGGGTGACTCCCCGGTACCCCCGCAGCACGGCCACCGCGGCCTGGGTGCTGTCCACGGGGGACAGCACCCGCAGGTGCAGCACTAGCCCGCCGACTCGGCCCGCTTGGCGGGCTTGAAGTCCACGCCCGCCTCCGTGCGCTGCTGCGCGGTGATCGGGGCCGGGGCGCTGGTGAGCGGGTCGAAGCCGCCGCCGGACTTGGGGAAGGCGATGACGTCGCGAATGGACGGCTCGCCCGCGAGCAGCATGACGATGCGGTCCCAGCCGTAGGCGATGCCGCCGTGCGGGGGTGGGCCGAAGGAGAACGCGTCGAGCAGGAAGCCGAACTTCTCCCGCGCTTCCTCGGCCCCGATGCCCATCAGCGCGAAGACCCGCTCCTGGACGTCCTTGCGGTGGATACGGATCGATCCGCCGCCGATCTCGTTGCCGTTGCAGACCATGTCGTAGGCATAGGCCAACGCGTTGGCCGGGTCTTCCTCGAAGCGGTCGATCCACTCGGGAGTGGGCGAGGTGAACGCGTGGTGCACCGCGGTCCACTTGCCCGAGCCGACGGCGACGTCGCCCGCGCTCTGCGCGGCACTGGCCTCCTCGAACAGCGGCGCGTCGACGACCCAGACGAACGACCAGGCCGACTCGTCGATCAGGCCGCAGCGCTTGCCGATCTCCAGCCGCGCCGCGCCGAGCAGCGCGCGACCGTCGGCCTTGGTGCCCGCGCCGAAGAACACACAGTCACCCGGCTCCGCGCCCGCCGCCTTGGCCAGGCCATCGCGCTCGGACTCGGAGAGGTTCTTGGCCACCGGACCGCCAAGCGTGCCGTCCTCGTTGACCAGCACGTAGGCCAGCCCCTTGGCGCCACGCTGCTTGGCCCACTCCTGCCAGGCGTCGAGCTGCTTGCGCGGCTGGCTCGCACCGCCGGGCATGACGACCGCGCCGACATACGGCGCCTGGAACACCCGGAAGGGGGTCTCGGCGAAGTACTCGGTCAGCTCGGTCAGTTCGAGCTCGAAGCGCAGGTCCGGCTTGTCCGAGCCGTAGCGGGCCATCGCGTCGGCGTAGGTGATCCGATCGATCGGCGTCGGGATCTCGTGGTCGGCCAGTTCACGCCACAGCGCGCCGATGACCCGCTCGCCGAGCGCGATGACGTCGTCCTGGTCGACGAAGCTCATCTCGACGTCGAGCTGGGTGAACTCGGGCTGACGGTCGGCGCGGAAGTCCTCGTCGCGGTAGCAGCGGGCGATCTGGTAGTACCGTTCGAGACCGCCGACCATCAGCAGTTGCTTGAACAACTGCGGTGACTGCGGCAGCGCGTACCAGGAGCCGGGCTGCAGACGGGCGGGCACCAGGAAGTCCCGTGCGCCCTCGGGCGTGGACTTGGTGAGCGTCGGCGTCTCGATCTCGACGAACTTCTCGTCGTGCAGGATCGTCCGGGCGATCCGGTTGGCCTCGCTGCGCATGCGCAGCGCCTTCGCCGGGCCGGAGCGGCGCAGGTCGAGGTAGCGGTGGCGCAGGCGGACGTCCTCGCCGACGGTGAGGTGGTCGTCGAGCGGGAACGGCAGCGGGGCGGCCTCGCTGAGCACCTCCAGCTCGGTGACCATCA
>JALZNB010000136.1 GCA_030857905.1 Actinomycetota bacterium | reverse complement strand
GGGTGGGTCGGGCCGCCTGTGACCGCTGCACCGGCCTCACGAGTCCGAGGTCAGTATGCATACCTCCGTCACCCGACGCGCGCGGCGTCTGGGCGTCCTCGTCACCCTGGTCGGGGTGCTCGTGTCGGCCGGGTGCGCCACCCGGTCCGCCGAGTCGCCCACGCCGACCGGTGCGCAGCAGACGACCACGGCGACGGCAGGCGAGTTCCCGGTCACCGTGACACAGCCGGACGGCAGGTCGGTGACGTTGGCGGCTCGACCGAAGAAGATCATCTCGTTGTCGGCGTCGGCGACCGAGGCACTGTTCGCCATCGGAGCCGGCAAGCAGGTCATCGCGGTGGACGAGCAGTCGACGTTCCCGGCCGAGGCGCCACGGTCGACGTTGTCGGGGTTGACACCCAACATCGAGGCCATCTCCGGCTACACACCCGACCTGGTGATCGCCTCCGGCGACACGGGCAAGCTCAGCGAGAACATGGAGCGGCTGCGGATTCCGGCGCTCATCCTGCCCGCGGCGACGTCTTTCGACGACGTCTACACCCAGCTCGACCTGCTCGGCAAGGTGTCCGGGCACTCGTTCGAGGCCGGGGATCTCGGCAAGCGGATGAAGGACGACATCGACAAGATCGTCAAGGACACGCCGAAACCGGGGAAGGCGTTGACCTACTACCACGAACTCGACACCGAGCTGTACACCGCGACGTCGAAGACGTTCATCGGGCAGGTCTACGGGTTGTTCGGGTTGACCAACGTCGCCGACCCGGCCGACATCGACGCGAGTGGCTACCCGAAGCTGTCGAACGAGTTCGTCATCCAGGCCAACCCCAGTCTGGTCTTCCTGGGCGACACCAAGTGCTGCGGCCAGAACGCGACCACCGTCGCCGCCCGACCGGGCTGGAACACCATCACGGCGGTCAAGGACGGCAACGTCGTCGCGGTCGACGACGACCTGGCCTCACGCTGGGGTCCCCGGGTCGTGGACTTGGTCCGCGTGGTGGCCGACGCCGTCGTCAAGGCCGCGTGACCCCCACGCCGGACTCGCCGTCGGCAGGGCGCGTGAGGGCCCGGCGGCGCAACACCCTGACCGTTCCCACCCTCGTCACCTCCCTGATGGTGCTGGTCGCGGCGGTGGCCGTGTCGACGCTCATCGGGGCGGCCGATCTCGGCTGGTCCAGGGTCGTCGGCGAAGTCGTCGCGCAGGTCACCGGCGGGGTGTCGCCGCTCAGCGAGCGGGAGGCGGCGATCGTCTGGCAGGTGCGGGTGCCCAGGGTGTTGCTCGCGGGCTTGGTCGGTGCCGCGCTCGCCGTGTCCGGGGCCGCCTACCAGGGGGTGTTCCGCAACCCGCTGGCCGACCCGTACCTGCTCGGCGCGGCCGCGGGCGCGGGAATGGCGGCGACGATCGTCGTGGTCGCCGCGCCGGAAGCGGCCGGGTGGATCGTGGGCCCGCTGCCGTTGGCGGCGTTCCTCGGCGCGCTCGGCGGTGTCGGCCTGACGTGGCTGCTCGGTCGTTCCGCGGGCAATGGGACAGCGGTGCTACTGCTGTCGGGGATCGCAGTCGCGGCCTTCCTCACCGCCATCCAAACGTTCGCCCAGCAGCTCAACACCGACACCATCAAGCAGGTCTACACCTGGATGCTGGGTGGCCTGAACACGAGCGGTTGGCATGACGTGCTGCTCACGCTGCCCTATATCGGGGTCTCGTCGGTGGTCCTCTGCCTCAGCGCACGACTGCTCGACATCCTCGCGGTGGGCGACGAGGAGGCCGCGTCCCTGGGGTTGCGGCCAAGCCGGGTGCGACTGTGGGTGCTGCTGGCGGCATCGCTGGCCACGGCGGCCGCGGTGGCGGTCAGCGGGCTGATCGGGTTCGTCGGCATCGTCGTGCCACACGTGGTGCGACTGATGGCGGGGGCGAGTTACCGGGTGGTCATCCCGTTGTCCCTGCTCGGCGGCGCGGTGTTCCTGATCGTCGCCGACCAGATCGCGCGGACGGTCGTGGCGCCCGCCGAACTGCCGCTCGGTGTCATCACCGCGTTCACCGGGGCCCCGTTCTTCCTGATCATCCTGCGGGCCAACCGAAACCGGGTCCAATGATCTCGCTGCGGGACGTCGCCGCGGGCTACGGCGGCACACCGGTGGTGTCCGGTGTGGACGTCGAGGTGCCCGCCGGGAGTTGGCTCGCGGTGATCGGGCCGAACGGCGCGGGCAAGTCCACGCTCCTCAAAGCCGTCGCCGGGCTTGTGCCGAGCAGCGGGGAAATCCTGGTCAATGGTGTCGCGTCCGGGTCGCTGGTCGCGCGTGAACGGGCACGGCTGCTCGGATACGCGCCTCAGGTGCCGTTGATCCCGGAAGGGCTCACCGTCACCGACTACGTGCTCCTCGGCCGCACCCCGCACCTGGGACCGTTGGCCCGCGAAGGGAAACACGACCTGGTGGTGGTCGCGGGCGTCCTGGAACGGCTCGACCTGACCGCACTGGCCGGGCGCGCGCTTCGGACGCTCTCCGGCGGTGAACGCCAGCGCGCGGTCCTCGCCCGGGTGTTGGCCCAACAGACCGGGGTCCTGCTGTTGGACGAGCCGACGACCGGCCTCGACATCGGCCACGCACAAGCCCTGCTGGACTTGGTCGACCGCCTCCGCGCCGAGGACGGCACCACCGTGATCAGCACGCTGCACGACCTGACCTTGGCCGCCCAGTACGCGGACCGGCTGCTCCTGCTCGACGGGGGGAAACCGGTAGCGGCGGGGACACCGGCCGAGGTGCTTCGTGCCGATGTGGTCGCGCGGCACTACGACGCCGACGTCGAGGTCCTGACCACCGAACGCGGTCATCTCGTCGTGGTCCCGTCCCGCCAACCGCGCTGACCGGCGGCCTCGGTCACCCACCGACGCGTGGTCGGTGACCTGTCAGCGGACCTGGGCGACGACCAGCGGGAAGGCGAAGGTGCGGTTGGCGTCCGCGTCGAGCATCTCCACGGTCTTCGAGGACATCTCCCGGACGAACTCGCTCTTGCCGTGCTCGGCGCACACCTTCGACCACAGGTGCCACAGGTCCTGGCCGTCCTCGTGTTCGCGGGCGCTGAGCACGTCGACCTTGCCGGTCCGCGACCAGTGCGCCCGCCACCACTCGGCGGTGTGGAACACCGCGAACTCCCAGTCCCAGTGCTCTTCGAGCCACGTGGGCGGCCCGGTGAGCTCCTCGCGAACACCCGGCACGGCCACCGCGACGTGCCCGCCCTCGCGCACGAACTCGGCGAGGTAGTCGAGGTAGAGCTGGTCGGTGCCGAAATACTGGTAGGCGTCGACGCTGATCACCGCGTCGAAGTAGCCCTTGGCGAATTTCAGGTCGCGCGCCTCGGAGTGGATCGGGAACACCTGGTGGTCGACACCGGCGGCCCGGAACCGGGCGAAGTTCGCCGTCGGCTTGATCCACAGGTCAGCGGCGAACACCTGGACGTTGAACTCGCGGGCGAGGAAGACCGAGGTCAGGCCGCGCCCGCAGCCGAGATCGAGCACCCGCATCCCCGGATGCAGCGGAACCTGGGAGGTGAGGTCCTCCAACAACCAGAGCGGATGTGGACCCATCGCGCCCTTGATCGCCCACAGTGGATCGTAGCCGGAGGTGCGCGGAAAACGGGGCAGGTCAAGGGTTGTGTCAAGATCAACGGTCACCTGGCGACCATGCCAGGCCTGGAGTGGTGGCGCATGGGGTTTGTCCTGGTTTCAGCTATCGGTGTCGGTCTTGGCCGGGCGGGACCCGCCCGTGCCCGACGCGTGCGCCCGGTCGGGGGCGGACTCGTCGTTCGGCTTGTCCTCGGCGACGGTCGCGCCACCGGCTTCGATGTCGGCCGGGTCATCGACTGCCGTGGCGTCGCCAGGCTTTCGATCGACTGCCGTGTCGTCCATTGCCGTGTCGTCGGCGGGCCTGTCGTCATCGGACTTCGGATCGACCGCGGCGCCAGCGACCGCCGTGTCCCCGGCGGACTCGCCACCGTCAGCGGTGGCACCATCGGCTGACGCGGTGGACTTCGCGTCGTAGGCGGCGAGAATGGCGGCGAGATCCTCACGCGGGCCGCGCTTGCGGGCGAGGACGAAGTACACGACGGCGCCGATGAACACGATGATCGACACCCACACGTTGATGCGCACACCGAAGACCAGGGTGGCGAAGTCGGTCCGCATGGTCTCGATGACGCCGCGGCCGAGGGTGTAGCCGGCGACGTAGACCGCGAACGCGCGACCATGGCCCAGGCGCAGCTTGCGATCGAGCACGACCACGAGCACGGCGACGAGCAGGTTCCACACCAGCTCGTAGAGGAATGTGGGGTGGACCAGGTGGCCCAGGACCAGCGTGTGGTCCAGTGCGACACCGTTGAGCATGTCCTCGGCGCCGGAGGGGGCGTAGCGCTGGTAGATCTCCAGGCCCCACGGCAGCTCGGTGGGACCGCCGTAGAGCTCCTGGTTGAAGTAGTTGCCCACCCGCCCGATCGCCTGCGCGACGACGATGCCCGGTGCCACGGCATCGGCGAACACCGGCAGCGGCACACCTCTGCGGCGACACCCGATCCAGGCACCGACCGCGCCGAGGGCGATGGCCCCCCAGATCCCGAGACCGCCCTCCCAGATCTTCAGCGCGTCCAGCGGGTTCTTGCCTGCCCCGAAGTATTTGTCGTAGTCCGTGGCGACGTGATAGAGCCGCCCGCCGACCAACCCGAACGGCACCGCGAACACGGCGATGTCGACGACCATGCCGGACTGCCCGCCGCGGGCGATGAGCCTGCGCTCACCCCACCAGATCGCGACGATGATGCCCACCACGATGCACAGGGCGTACGCGCGAAGCGGAACGGACAGGAAACCGAGATCCAGAATCCACACCCCGCGATCGGGACTGGGGATGCTCGCGAGGATCATGTCGGAGGCACTCGTCACAGCGGACACGGTAGCGGTGCCCGCTGGTCAGCCCGTGAAGAGGTGCCCCTACCCCAGCTCGACGTCGACGGGAAACGGCTCCGCGAACCGGATGCGCCCTTGTTCGCTTATCGCCATCTGCACATAGTCGGCGCCTTCGAGGCCGAACAACACCGCGTGCACCGGCCGGGAGGCCGGATCGACCAGAAGATAGAAGGGAATCCGGGCCTCGGCATACAGCACCCGCTTGTGTGCCTTGTCGAGTACCCGCGACGACGGGGAGATGATCTCCACGACCATCACCATGTCCGCGGCGGCGCCATACAGCGCCTGACGCATCGGCGTGGCGGTCACCGCCAGGTCAGGTATCACCAGCCGCTCAGCATTGAGCAGCACATTGATCCCCGGCATCACTTCCATGTCGCCGGGCACGGCGCCGATGAGCGCGACCTGCACTTGCTGCATCACGCGCTGGTGCTGGTAAGTCGGTGCCGGGCTCAAGATGAGTGCCCCGTCGAGAAGTTCCACTCGTTGGCCCCGGTCTTCGGGCAAAGCGAGCACTTCGGCCACTGTCCACGCACCGGGGTGCTGGGGCGGGAAGGTGTATCGGTCATCCACTGGCATGGCCACGGGTCACCTCCGAGGTTCGCCCGACTGCCACCAGTGTGACATGCCGGTGCCGGGTAGCTGGTCCACATGAACCCACTCTGATCACCGGCACCGACAGAGAACGCCGCTCAGCGGCGTCCCCCACCTCAATTCACCCGATGGTGGTTGGCGCTTTCCGCACTCCGGACGCCAGGTCCTCGGCCAACGCGCGCAGTGTCGTCTCGCCCTGTTCGGCGGCGGAGACGAACGCCGATCCCACGATCACCGCGTCCGCGAAGCCGGTCACCTCGGCGGCCTGCGCGCCCGACCGGACACCCAGGCCGACCGCGACCGGCAGTGACGTGTGCTCACGGGCCCGTGCCACCAGGCCGGGCGCGAGGTCGCCGACCGCGTCCCTGGCGCCGGTCACGCCCATCACGGCCGTGGCGTAGAGGAAGCCGGTGGTGTGCGAGACCGTCATCGCGATCCGTTCCTCGGTCGAGGACGGCGCGATCAGGAAGATCCGGTCGAGGTCGTGGGTCTCGGACGCCTCCAGCCAGTCGGCCGCCTCGTCAGGCACCAGGTCCGGGGTGATCAGCCCCAGGCCGCCCGCGGCGGCCAGGTCACGTGAGAAGCGGTCGACGCCGTATTTGAACACCGGGTTCCAGTACGTCATCACCACCGCCTGTCCGCCCGCCGACGACACCGCGTCGACGACCCGGAACAGGTCGCGCAGGCGGAAGCCGCCACGCAGCGCGGTGTCCGCCGCGGCCTGGATGGTCGGCCCATCCATCACCGGGTCGGAGTAGGGCAGCCCGACCTCGACCAGGTCACAACCCGAGTCGATCATCGCCTTGAGCAGCTCGATCGAACCGTCGACCGTGGGGAAGCCCGCGGGCAGGTAGCCGATGAGCGCGCCGCGCCCCTCGGCCCTGGTCCGGGCGAACAGCGGGTCCAACCTGCCCATCAGGACGCCCCCGAGTCGTGGAAGCCGAAGTATGTCGCCGCGGTGTCCATGTCCTTGTCGCCGCGACCGGACAGGTTCACCAGGATCACCCCGTCCGGGCCGAGTTCGCGGCCGAGCCGCATCGCCCCGGCCAGCGCGTGCGAGGACTCGATCGCCGGGATGATGCCCTCGGTGCGCGAGAGGAGTTGGAACGCCTCCATCGCCTCCGCGTCGGTCGCCGAGCGGTACTCGGCGCGCGCGGTGTCCTTGAGCCAGGCGTGTTCCGGGCCGACGCCGGGATAGTCGAGGCCCGCCGAGATCGAGTAGGCCTCGATGGTCTGGCCGTCCTCGTCCTGCAACAGGTACGACATCGCGCCGTGCAGGACCCCCGGGGTGCCTTCACCCAGTGTTGCGCCGTGCTCTCCCGAGTCGAGGCCCTTGCCCGCGGGTTCGATGCCGACCAGGCGAACGTCGGCGTCATCGATGAAGCCGTGGAAGATGCCGATGGCGTTGGAGCCTCCGCCGACGCACGCGGTCACCACGTCGGGCAGGCGCCCGGTCAGCGCCAGCATCTGCGCGCGCGCCTCGATGCCGATCACCTTGTGGAAGTTGCGCACCATCAACGGGAACGGGTGGCCACCGGCCGCCGTGCCGAGCAGGTAGTGCGTGGTGTCCACATTGGTCACCCAGTCGCGCAGGGCCTCGTTGATGGCGTCCTTGAGCGTGCGCGAGCCCGATGTCACCGGGATGACCTCGGCGCCGAGCAGCTTCATCCTGGCGACGTTGAGTGCCTGCCGTTGGGTGTCGACCTCGCCCATGTAGACGACGCAGTCCAGGCCCATCAGCGCGCACGCGGTGGCGGTGGCGACACCGTGCTGGCCCGCGCCGGTCTCGGCGATGACCCGCTTCTTGCCCATGCGCTTGGTGAGCAGTGCCTGACCCAGCACGTTGTTTATCTTGTGCGAGCCGGTGTGGTTCAGGTCTTCGCGCTTGAGGAAGACCCGCGCGCCGCCCGCGTGCTCGGCGAAGCGTGGCGCCTCGGTGAGCAGCGACGGGCGTCCCGCGTAATCGCGCAGCAGCCGGGCGAACTCGTCGGTGAACTCCGGGTCGAGCCGCGCCTTGTCGTACTCGGCGGACAGCTCGTCCAGCGCGCCGATGAGCGCCTCCGGCATGAACCGGCCGCCGTACGGGCCGAAGTGGCCGCGCTCGTCGGGATCGTGCGGATCGTGTTCGCGCTTGGCGTTCATCGACTCGGCCTGGGACAGGCCGGGTGCGAACCAGCGGTGACGAGCTTGATCAACGCGCCCTTCGGATCACCACTGGCGACCAGACCCTCGCCGACCAGAACGGCGTCGGCACCGGCGCCCGCGTAGGTCATCAGGTCGGTGGGCCCACGCACCCCGGATTCGGCGATCTTCACCGTCTCGAACGGCAGCCCCGGCGCGATCCGCCCGAAGACGTCCCGATCGATGTCGAGAGTGTGCAGGTTGCGCGCGTTGACACCGATGACCGACGCGCCCGCCTCCAGCGCGCGGTCGGCTTCCTCGGCGGTGTGCACCTCGACGAGCGCGGCCATCCCGAGGGATTCGACCCGGTCGAGCAGCGACTCGAGCTGGTTCTGCTCCAGGGCGGCCACGATCAGCAGCACCAGGTCGGCGCCGTGCGCCCGCGCCTCGTGCACCTGGTAGGGCGTGACCACGAAATCCTTGCGCAGCAAGGGAATGTCGACAACGGCGCGGACCGCGTCGAAGTCGGCCAGCGAGCCGTTGAAGCGACGCTGCTCGGTGAGGACGCTGATGACCCTGGCGCCCGCGGCCGCGTAATCCTTGGCCAGCGCGGCCGGATCGGTGATGGTGGCGAGCTCGCCCTTGGACGGGCTGCTCCGCTTCACTTCCGCGATGACGCCGATGTCGGCGGCCCGCAGCGCGGCTTTCGCGTCCCTGGGTGGAGCCGCCTTCGCGGCGAGCTCCTTGATGGTCTCGAACGAGATGGCCGCCTGACGGACCGCGAGGTCTTCCCGGACACCGTCGACAATCGATTCCAGGATGCTCACGCGCCACCCTCGCTCGATAGTGCGCTCGTGTAGTACCTCACAAGCTCTGCCCCTTCCCGCCGAAATGATGCTAACTCCGGCCCTTCCTCAGGTGTGGCACCGGGTCCTGGCTTCACCGGTCGCGGGCGGTGGGATCGTCTCCCTCGGACAGCGCGGACCAGAGATCCGAGTCGTCCTGCGCGAACTCCTTTGCGACACTCGGACTCTGGTACCGCGCACCCAAACGGGGCAACCGATTACTCCGTGCCAGCAACACGATTCCGGCGGCGACCATCAGCACCCCGCCGATCACCGCGAGTGTTCGTCCCCAGGTGAACCCGGACACCTCCGGGCCGTTGACACCCAACCAGATTGGCACAACGCCTGCCGCCGCGAACACCGAACCGAGAATTCGCCTGAAGATTCCGCCGACCGCCACCACTCCGGCGATCCCGGCGAGCGCGAGCACCGCCAGCGGCACCAGCGCGGGCGCGACCTCGGAACCGGGGATGTCCACGGTCAGTGTCGCGTCCGTTCCCGGTCGCGGCCGCGGCCGGGTGCCCCACGGCAGCCGGGACGCCGCCCACAACGCGGCCGCGCCACCGGGAAGAAGCAGCACGACGATCCACAGTGGACGCCTGCCCGACGGTCCGGCCATACGACCGTTCGCCCGTGCGGGCATAGGGCCGGATGGACTAGCCATTCGAATGGGTCGCCGGACGCATGGTCTCGGCCATGGCGATCGCGGCGAGCACCGCGCCCGCCTTGTTGACGCACTCGGTGTCCTCGGCCGCCGGGTTCGAGTCGGCGACGACTCCCGCGCCCGCCTGAACGTAGGCGACACCATCGCGGATGAGTGCGGTGCGGATGGCGATGGCGGTGTCGCAGTCGCCCGCGAAGTCGAGATAGCCGACGACGCCGCCGTAGAGGCCGCGCCGGGTCGGTTCGAGTTCCTCGATCAGCTCCATCGCCCGGGGTTTCGGCGCCCCGGAGAGCGTGCCCGCGGGGAAGCAGGCGGCGACCGCGTCGAACGCTGTCTTGCCCTCGGCCAGCTCACCGGTGACGGTGGACACGATGTGCATCACGTGGCTGTAGCGCTCCACCCGGAAGAAGTCCACGACTCGGACCGTGCCCGGCCTGCAGACCCGGCCCAGGTCGTTGCGGCCGAGGTCGACGAGCATGACGTGTTCGGCGCGTTCCTTCTCGTCGGCGAGGAGATCCTTCTCCAGGATCTGGTCCTCGTCCGGGTCGACCCCGCGCCACCGGGTACCCGCGATCGGGTGGGTGGTCGCCCGGCCGTCCCGCACGGTGACCAGTGCCTCGGGGCTGGAGCCGACGATGCTGAACCCGTCGAGGCGCAGCAGGTACATGTACGGGCTGGGGTTGCTGGTGCGCAGCACGCGGTAGACGTCGAGGGGGTCGGCTTCGGTGCGCATCTCGAAGCGCTGCGAGACGACCACCTGGAAGGCCTCACCGGCACGGATGGCCTCTTTGGCCGTCTCCACCGCCGCCTGGTAGTCGGCGGGCTCGCGTTTGCGATCGTAGGCGGGCTTGGGGCGGTCGAAGACGGTGACCGTGGACGGCGCCGGAGCCTGCAGCTGGGTGGTCATGGCGTCGAGCCGGGCCACCGCGTCGTCGTAGGCCGCGTCCACTCGTTCCGGCGAGTTGTCCCAGTTCACCGCGTTGGCGATGAGGGTGATCGTGCCCTCGTGGTGGTCGAGCGCGGCGAGGTCGGTGGCCAGGAGCATCACCAGTTCGGGGAGTTCCAGATCGTCCTCGGCCAGTTCGGGGAGCCGCTCCAGCCTGCGGACGGCGTCGTAGCCGATGTAGCCGACCATGCCGCCGGTCAGTGGGGGCAGGCCGGGCAGCGGGTCGGTATGCAGAGCGCGGACCGTCTCCCGCAGCGCGTCGAGCGGATTGCCGCCGGCGGGCAGACCGAGCGGCGGATTGCCGAGCCACTGGGCCTCGCCACCGTGCGCGGTGAGGGTCGCGGAGCTGTGCACGCCGACAAACGACCAACGCGACCAGGAGCGTCCGTTCTCGGCGGACTCGAAGAGGAACGTGCCTGCGCGGTCGGCGGCGAGTTTGCGGTAGACCCCGACCGGCGTCTCCCCGTCGGCGAGCAACCGCCGGACGACCGGCACGACCCGCCGGTCGTCGGCGAGTGCGTGGAATTCTTCGCGGGTGGGGCTGACCGTGCCCATACCCGTGGCCGCCGTGGGCCGTGGTGAGATGCCGATCGCGCTGACCATGGCCTCATTCTGCCGTGCCTGCGGCGATGAGACCGGGACGGGGTAATTCAACGTCTGTCGAGATGAGCGGCGGTGTGCGCCATGATGGTTCGGTGACGAGCACTCAGCACGACGGCGAACGGCGGCGTGGGCGGCGCCCCGGCGGGGTCGACACGAGGGCCGCGCTCGTGTCGGCGGCACGCGAGGTTTTCACCGAGCAGGGCTACGACGGCGCCACGGTACGCACCATCGCCAAGCGCGCGGGTGTCGACGCGGCGATGGTGAACCACTGGTTCGGCGGCAAGGAAGGCCTGTTCGCCCAATCAGTGCTGCAACTGCCGATCGCCCCGGACGTCCTGCTGGCCAGGCTGCTCAACGGCGACCCGGCCGACTTCGGCAGGCACATGGCCCGCACCTTCCTCACCATCTGGGACGAGCGGGGTGGCGGTCTGTTCGCCGCGCTGATCCGCAGCGTCGCCGGGCACGAGCGGGCGGCGCACGCGTTGCGCGAGTTCTTCCTCCACCAGGTGTTCGAGCAGCTCACCACCCAGATCGCCGCCGACAACCGGGAGTTCCGGGCGACTCTGGTGGCCTCGCAGATGATCGGGATGGGCATGATCCGCTACGTCGCCAAGTTCGAACCGCTCGCGGGCGCGGACATCGAGACGATGGTGAACGCGGTCGGCCCGAATCTCCAGCGCTACCTGACCGGCCCGATCAGCTGATTGGCGTCGAAGCAGGTGTGGTCGCCGGTGTGGCAGGCCGCGCCCTCCTGATCGACGGTGAGCAACACGGTGTCGCCGTCGCAGTCGAGCCGGACGTCGTACACCCGCTGAAAATGACCCGAGGTCTCACCCTTGACCCACAACCGGTTGCGGCTGCGCGAGAAGTACGTCCCGCGCCGGGTGGTCAGGGTCAGGTGCAGGGCCTCGTCGTTCATCCAGGCGACCATGAGCACTTCACCTGTGCCGCGCTGTTGGGCGACCGCGCAGATCAGTCCGTCGTCGTTGCGCTTGAGCTGGCGCGCGATCGCGGGGTCGAGGTCACTCATCGTCCGGTACTCCGTCGAGGTAGCGCCGCGCGGGCGCGGTCAGCAACAGGATCGCGGCGTAGACATGGGCGGCGGCAAGGACTCCCGACGCCGTCCGGGCCCACCACGGCAGCGGCCCGAGCGCGATCAGCATGTGCGCCAACGAGATCAGGATGATGACGGTGAGCCCGACCGGTCGAGCGAAACGAATTCGCTTGAGCAGCAGGGGAACGACGAGCAGTGCGAGGGTGGCGACGATCACCGGGAATTGCAACGCGCCATCGGCCCGCGCCAGGGCGAGCGCGACGAACAGCACCGCGCCGATCCCCAGGATGCCCGCGGCGACCCGTATTTCCAGCGGAGGTTTCACCGCACCTCGATCCCGGCGGCCCGCATGGCGTCCTTCACCTCGCCGATCCGCAACTGTCCGAAATGGAACACACTCGCCGCGAGCACCGCGTCGGCGCCGACGTCGACAGCGGGCGCGAAGTGGTCCAGAGACCCCGCTCCCCCGCTGGCGATCAGCGGGACGTCCACAACGGACCGAACCAGCCGGATCAGGTCGAGATCGAACCCGGCCTTCGTGCCGTCCGCGTCCATCGAGTTCAGCAGAATCTCCCCCACGCCGAGTTCCTGGCCGCGCGCGGCCCACTCGACGGCGTCGATCCCGGTGCCGCGCCGCCCGCCGTGCGTGGTGACCTCGAACCCCGACGGCGTGGGGGCCGCCCCTCGCGACACCCGCCGCGCGTCGACCGACAGGACGACGCACTGGGCGCCGTAGCGCAGGGACGCCTCTCGAAGGAACTCAGGACGGGCGATGGCCGCGGTGTTCACGCTGACCTTGTCCGCGCCCGCCCGCAACAACTTGTCGATGTCGCCGACCTCGCGAATCCCGCCCCCGACGGTGAGCGGGATGAACACCTGCTCGGCGGTCCGACGCACGACGTCGAAGGTGGTCTCCCGGTCCGCCGACGACGCGGTCACATCGAGGAACGTAAGCTCATCGGCACCTTCCGCGTCGTAGGCGGCGGCCAACTCGACCGGGTCACCCGCGTCGACCAGGTCGGTGAAGTTGACACCTTTGACCACCCGACCGGCGTCGACATCGAGGCAGGGAATCACGCGCACCGCGACTGACATGCCAGGAAGCCTACGGTGTGGTGACACGCGATCCGCAGGGGAGATCAGGGGCGACGATGACCGCGGGACGAAGGCCGGGGCCCACCCGAACACGCGCGCACATCCTCGCCGCGGCGAGGACCCAGTTCGGCGCCCACGGCTACGGCGGCGCCACGATCCGCGCGATCGCCGCGGAGGCGGGGGTCAACCCGGCGCTGATCCACCACTTCTTCGGCACCAAGGAACAGGTCTTCGTCGCGGCGATGAACCTGCCGGTCGATCCGTCGGTGATGATCGCGACCGTCCTGGCGGGCCCCCGCTCATCGGTGGGGGAACGCCTGGTGCGGCTGTTCTTGACGCTGTGGTCGGCGCCTGAGCCGAGCAAGGCGTTCCTGGGTGTCGTGCGCTCGGTGTCCACCAACGACCAGGCGGCGGCGATGCTCCGCCAGTTCATCGAGACCGCGGTCCTGTCTCGACTGGCCGCCGCTCTCGACGTCCCGAAACTGCGGGCCACGGCGGCCGCGGCCCAACTCGTCGGCCTGGCGATGGTCCGCTACATCGTGCGGGTCGAGCCGCTGGCATCGGCCTCCGACGACGACATCGTCGGACTGGTCGCTCCCGTGATCCAGTACTACCTCGACGGTCAGGAGGACTGACGACCGAACGATCAACGGGATGAGCGAGACGCACTCGCCGCCAGCCAGCCCCGGACCGCTGTCGTGGCCGTGCCCGCGTCCGCGATCAGCGCTCGGGCCGCGATCCGCACTTCTTCCAGGTACAGGTCCCGGTCGACCAGAACGGCCTTACGTCCCGAGGTTCCGCGCCATCGACTGCCCGCGCGGCGTTCCATGGACGCCGCCTTGCGGAGTAGGGCACCGACTTCGTTGCTGGTGCGCCGCAACTCCCGTCGGGCCGGGCAGACCGCGACGAGGAAGCGGTCGGTGGGGCTCGCGACGCCGAGTTCGACCACCTCGGCCGCCGCCCGGGTGGCGGTGACGATCCTCGGGTCGACCACGAACGCGGGCACCACCGTCTCGAGGACGTCGGTGGCCGACGAACCCGCGTCGATGGCCGCGATGGCGGCCACCCACACCGACGCGCCCGCTCGCACCTCGGCGAGGAACGTCTCGGGGGCGTGGTCGCCGCGTAGGCGGGGGCCGATGTCGGCCAGGTCTGGAGATAACGGTAGGGCGGGCATCGGACCTCCGGTCGTGCGAACGGTGATCACGCTAGCGACCTCTGTGGACCTCGGACACCTCTTGACGGGGGAACTTGGCGGGCACACAATTAAACGCATGACTAATTCAGTCGTCGCCGTTCGCGGCTTGCACGTGGCGCGCGGCGGCAAGCGGATACTGCGCGGTCTCGACTTCGAGGTGGCTCGCGGCTCGATCACCGGAGTGCTCGGCCCGAGCGGTTGCGGCAAGACGACGCTCTTTCGGGCGATCGTCGGCGTGCAGGTGGTGACGGGCGGGGACATCGTCGTGCTCGGCGAGCCCGCCGGTGGCCCGAGCCTGCGGCGCCGCGTCGGCTACGCCACGCAAAGTCCCGCGATCTACGCAGACCTCACCGTGGCCGAGGCGCTGCGCTACTTCGCCGCCGTGCTGGGCGCACCGAGAACCGACGTGGCCAGGGTCGTCGACGCGGTCGACCTGAACCGACAGGCCGACCAGCTCGTCGGCACGCTCTCCGGTGGGCAGCGCAGCCGGGCCAGCCTCGCGGTCGCCCTGCTCGGTTCCCCCGAACTGCTGATCCTCGACGAGCCGACGGTCGGCCTCGACCCGGTGCTGCGCGACGACCTGTGGGCGCTGTTTCACCGCATGGCCAAGGCGGGCACGACGCTGCTGGTGTCCAGTCACGTGATGGACGAGGCCGCCCGCTGCGGACGGCTGCTCCTGCTGCGCGACGGCGAGATCCTGGCCGACAACACCCCGGACGGGTTGCGGGCCGACACCGGGGAACACGACCTGGAACAAGCGTTCCTGCGCCTGATCCGCACGAGGGAGACCGCGGCATGAGCCTCACGATCACCGCGGCCACCGCGGGCCGCGTCGTCAGGCAGCTTCGCCACGACCCACGCACGGTGGTGATGCTGCTGCTGGTGCCGACGCTGCTGATGACACTGCTGCGTTTCGTGTTCAACAGCGAGGAGACGTTCGGCCGGATCGCGCCCGCGCTTCTCGGCGTGTTCCCGTTCGTGATCATGTTCCTGATCGCGTCGGTCACCACGCTGCGCGAACGCACCACGGGCACCCTGGAACGGTTGACGACCATGCCGATGGGCGGGCTCGACCTGCTTCTGGGTTACGCCATCGCCTTCGGTGTGCTCGCCATCGCCCAGGTCGGCATCGCCACCGGTGTCTCCGTGCTCTGGCTGGGCCTCGATGTCGCAGGCTCGGTGTGGATGTTGCTGCTGATCGCCGTGCTGGACGCGCTGCTCGGCATGGCGTTGGGTCTGCTGGCGAGTGCGTTCGCGGCGAGCGAGTTTCAAGCAATCCAGTTCATGCCGCTGTTCGTGCTCCCGCAGTTTCTGCTGTGTGGACTGCTGCGACCGCGCGCGGAGATGGGGTGGGTGCTCGAATGGCTGTCCATGGCGATGCCGCTGTCCTACGCGGTTGACGCACTCGTGCATGTCACCCATTCAGCGGAAATCGACGGCACGTTGGTACGTAATCTCCTTGTGGTCGCCAGCTGTGTCGCCGCCGCGCTGGTTCTCGGCCGGGTAGGCCTTTCGCGAACGTCGTCGCCGAATCGTTGAGTAGTCCTTTCGAGTGAGCCGGTTACTGGAAGCAGCCACGGCACCGCGCGGAGTTATCCCGTTCGCGCACGATCAAGGGCAAAAGTTGCAACTAATGCAACGCGGTGTTGTGTTGCCCGTCGAGGGGCAGCACGATTCCCGCCATGTCAGACGCGGAGCGCTCGATGGCGGGCCGACTGCTCGCCACGATCGAGGCCATCAGCACCTCCGGTGCGGGCTTGAGCGTGGCCGATCTGGGGCGGGCTCTGGGCCGGGACAAGTCCAGCGTCTCCCGCCAGCTTCGGTCGTTGATCGACGCCGGTGTCGTCGAACGAGACAGCGAGGGCAAGCACCGGTTGGGGTGGCGCCTGTTCACCCTCGCGGCGCGCGCAGGTAATCAGCGACTACTGCAACTGGCCCCGTCCGTGATGCGTCGGCTGTCGGATCTGACCAAGGAAAGTGTGCACCTGAGCGTGCTCTACGGCCGGGAAGTGCTCACCATCCTCTCGGAGAGTTCGCACTCGCTGATCGAGGTGATGGGCCGGGTCGGCCACAGCACTCCGGTGCACTGCACGTCCTCCGGGCGCGTCCTGCTGTTCGACCACGCCGAGGACGACGTCCGCCGCCTGCTCGCCGACGGTCCGATGGGCGGTCCCGGTCCGACGGCGGCCACCGACACCGACGACTTCCTCCGCAGGCTCCGCGAGGCGAGACAGCGCGGATACGCCGTCGTCGACGGCGAATTCGACCTCGAAGTGGCGGCCGTGGCCGCGCCGGTCCGGGATTTCAGTGGCCGCATCATCGCCTCGCTCAACGTCTCCGCGCCCTCCTATCGCATTCGAGACCAGCTCTGGCACACCGGCCGACAGGTCACCACCGCCGCGGCGCACCTGTCGCGGGTCATCTCATCGCCCCCGGATTCCTGACCCACCCTGCCCGCCATCGTCGAAGACCGGCACGACACGAATCGGGAGACGAACGCATGCGATCTGTTCCCCTTCCCTTCTTCAGCAACGGCCTCCGCCTCAACGCCCACCTGTACCTGCCCGACGACGAAGGCACGGGCGACCGATATCCGGTGATCATCCCGGCTGGCGGCTACCAGGGCCTCAAGGTCGTCCACCCGGAGCGGTTCGCCAGGGCACTCACCCCGCGCGGGTACGCCGTGCTGGCCTTCGACTACCGGGGGGTCGGCTTCAGCGAGGGTGAGCGCGGCCGCCTGGTCCCCCAGGAGTGGGTCGAGGACCTCCGGGCGGCGGTGGATCGGGCGTGCGCGCACGAGTCGCTCGACCCCGATCGGGTGGCGACGTTGGGCTGGGGAGTCGGTGGCGGGGTCGTGGTCGCCGAGGCCGCGGACGATCAGCGGGTGGCCGCCGTGGTGTCCTGCAACGCGATCGCGGACGGCTATCGCGCGACCCGCGGGCTGCACGACGAGGCGTCGTGGACGCGCCTGCTGCGCCGCGTGCGCGCCGACCGGGCGACAAGATCGGTGACCGGTCGCTCCGAGATCACCTCTCCGTCGGACATCATCCGGCTCGACCGGGACCCCCGAACCGACGGCGACCTCGACGAACAGCTCTATCAGGCCAATGGCTTCGGACCCGGCGTGACCTTGGAGTCCGCGGACCACCTGCTCCGGTTCCGCCCGGTCGACGTGGTGCGGCGGATCGCTCCTCGCCCGCTGCTGCTCATGCACGGCGGCGGGGAGGCGAACCGGCCGTCGGAGGCCAAGGACCTGTTCGACAACGCCCTGAGCCCCAAGCGGCTCGAATTACTTCCCGGACCCAGGCACACTGAGTGGATGTTTGACGACGATCCGACGTTCAAGTCCGTGATAGACCTCATCGACGAGTTCCTGAGCACGGCGATCGACGTAACTCCGGCCGCGAAGTAGGCGCCGCGATATGTCCTTTCTCGACTACGTGAGCCGCAACAGCGAACGAATCGTGTTCCTCGCGTTGCAACACGTGCAGATCGTCCTGCTGAGCGTCGCCCTGGCCTCGGTTATCGCGGCGGGGCTCGCACTGCTGTGCGACAACCACCCCCGGCTCCGATCCGTCCTGCTGTCGGTCACCGGGACACTGCTCACGATCCCCTCGTTCGCCCTGTTCGGCCTGCTGATCCCGATTCTCGGCCTCGGGTTGGCGCCCTCGGTCGTCGCGCTGACGGTGTACGCCGTCTTCCCGATCCTGCGCAACACCGTGACCGGCCTGCATTCGGTCGACGCGGCGGTACTCGACGCCGCGCGCGGAATGGGCATGCGGCCGGGCCAGCAGTTGCGGCTGGTCCGCCTGCCGCTGGCCTGGCCGGTGATCCTCAACGGCATCCGGGTGTCGACCATCATGGTGGTGGCGATCGCCGCGATCGGCGCCGCCGTCCGGGGACCCGGCCTCGGCGAGCTGATCTTCCGCGGTCTGGCCCGCATCGGCGGCGCCAACGCGCTCAACGAGGCGTTGAGCGGCGTCCTCGGGGTCGTCCTGATCGCACTCGCGCTCGACCTGCTCTTCGTCCTGATCGGCCGCCTGACCACCGCGCGAGGTTTGCATGTCTGACGCCACTCCCCCAGCGGAGATCATGATCCGGCTCGACGGGGTGCGCAAGCGATACCCGGGACAGTCCGGCGATGCGGTCGGCGAGTTGTCGATGGACATCAAGGCAGGCGAGTTCGTCGTCTTCGTCGGGCCGTCCGGCTGCGGCAAGACCACCACGCTGCGCATGATCAACCGAATGGTCGAACCATCCGGTGGCCTGATCTGGATCGACGGCGCCGAAATCACCCGCGCCGACGCGAACGACCTGCGCAAGCACATCGGGTACGTCATCCAGCAGGTCGGCCTGATCCCGCACATGACGATCGGCGCCAACATCGGCCTCGTGCCCAAACTGCTCGGCTGGGACCGCACCCGGATCACCGAGCGCGTCGGGGAACTGCTCGAACTGGTCGGGCTCGACCCCGAGGAGTTCCGCGACCGCTACCCGCGCCAACTCTCCGGCGGGCAGCAGCAGCGCGTGGGCGTGGCGCGGGCGCTGGCCGCCGACCCGCCGGTGATGCTGATGGACGAACCGTTCGGCGCGATCGACCCGATCACCAGAAACCGGCTGCAGGACGAGTTCCTCGCGGTGCAGCGACGAATCCGCAAGACGATCGTGTTCGTCACCCACGACATCGACGAGGCGCTCAAGCTCGGCGATCGGGTCGCGGTGTTCGCCGAGGGCTCCCGGCTGGCGCAGTTCGCCAGTCCGCTGGAGATCCTGACCAACCCGGCCGACGAGTACGTGCGGTCCTTCGTCGGTTCCGGCGCCGCGATCCGCAGGCTCGCCCTGCTGCGGGTCGGCGACCTCGACGGCGTCACCATCCGGGACCCGGGGGACAGCCGGATCACCGTGTCCGCCGAGGACACCCTGCACTCGGTGCTCGAACGGATGCTTTCCGAGGGCGCCGAGCACGCTGTGGTGCCCGGCCCGCCGGAGCGGGTCTTCAGCCTGCGTGACCTGCTCAGGGCCGGGAGCCTCGGCCAGGAGGTGTCATGACCACGGTCGAACTGACCGCGAGCGAGGAAACCCGGTCGCGGAGTTGGGTGCTGCCCATCGTCGCGGTGGCGCTCACCGTCGCCGTGATCGCCTACACCCGACTCGTCGAACTGGACTCGATCGAGGCTCGACTGTTGGCGAGCGGGGAGATCCTCGCCCGACTGGTCGAGCACATCGAACTGGTGGCGGTCTCCACGGTGGCCGTCATCGTCATCGCCGTCCCACTCGGCGTGCTGCTCAGCCGACCGGGAATGCGCCTGGTCGGCATCCCCGTGCTCGCGGTCGCCAACGCGGGCCAGGCCATCCCGTCGATCGGCATCCTGGTGCTGCTGGCCATCCAGTTCGGCGTCGGCTTCTGGATGGCGGTCATCGCGCTGACCCTCTACGCGCTGCTTCCCGTGCTGCGCAACACGATGGTCGGCCTCAAGCAGGTCGAC
>JALZNB010000132.1 GCA_030857905.1 Actinomycetota bacterium | reverse complement strand
GGCCGGAGGCGTGCGCGCTCATCGCGTGCGTGACCTGGTGCAGCCGGACGAACGGGTTCGGCTCGCCGACCGGCAGGTCGACCAGGTGCGCGGTGACCTTGTTGCCGAGCATGCCGGGCAGCAGGGCCACCTCGTCCTCGTCGTGCATCGCCAACGGGACGAGCGCCCGGACCCTGGTGGCCGAGGTGATCTGCTCGCCGCGGGAGAGCAGCCACGAGCGCAGAGCGCCCGCGACGGCCGTCAGCACGACGTCGTGCACAGTGCCGCCGTGGACCGCGCGGACCGCGCGGAGGTCGTCCAGGGGCGCGCGGGCCACGGCGAAGCGGCGGGCCTTGCTGACCGGGGCGTTAAGCGGGCTGTCGGAGGCCGGGCTGGTGGCGATGCCGATGACCGAGCCGAGCACCCCCGCGACCTTCTGCGTCGTGGCCACGGCGTCGGTGATCACCGAGCGCGCGTTCTCCACGATCTCGCGGGGCCTGCGCACCGTCTCGGCGACCGCGTCGAGAACCAGGCGGGACGGCCCGGGCAGCCTGCGCGGCACCCACGGCTCGTCCGGCGCCGCCTCGGGGACCTGCGGGGCGTTCTCCAGGATGACCTGGCCGAAGTCGATCGTGCGAATCCCGTCGACCAGCGCCTGGTGGGTCTTGGTGATCAGCGCCACATGGCCGCGGGCGAGACCCTCGACCAGGTACGCCTCCCACAGCGGGCGGGTCTGGTCGAGCGGGCGGGCCATCAGCCGGGCGACGAGGTCGAAGAGCTGCCCGTCGCTGCCGGGTTTCGGCAGCGCGGACCGGCGCACGTGATAGGCGACGTCGAACCCGGTGTCGTCCACCCAGACCGGGCGGGCGAGATGGCCGGGCACGGCGACGACCTTCTGCCGGTACCTCGGCACCAACGGCAGCCGTCGCTCGATGAGGGTGACGAGCTGGGCGTAGTCGAACCCCGATCGAGGCTTGCGGAAGACGGCGACGCCACCCACGTGCATCGGCGTCGTCTCGTCCTCCAGGTAGAGGAAGGACGCGTCGAGGGCGGACAGGCGGTCGGGCATGGTCTCGATCCTGACACATGCGATGCTGCTGCGGTGTCGCCTGAGCTATCACCCGATGTTTCCCCTAAAGACCGGTTCGTCACCGTGTACGGCCGCAAGCCCGTGCTGGAGGCCCTCGCCGACGACCGGCTGTCGGTCGACAAGGTCATCCTCGCCGAGAACGCGCACGGCGCCGCGGCCCGCGAGATCATCGACGCCGCCCGCCACCGAGGCGTCCAGGTGCAGCGGGCGACCGCGCAACGGGTGAAAGTGCTGGCGGGCAACGGGAAACAAGACCAGGGTGTGCTGGCCGACGTCGTCGCCCCCCGGATGCGCAGGCTCACCGACGCGCTCTCGGCCAAGAAACCGCCACGAAGCGTGCTGCTCCTCGACGGCATCACCACCCCGGCCAACGTGGGCATGATCCTGCGCACGGCGACCGCGGCCGGGATCGGCGGGATCGTGGTTCCCCGACGCGGCGTGGCGACGATCGATCCCATGGTGGTCAAGGCCTCCGCCGGGGTCGCGTTCACCGCCCCGGTATTGCGCTGCGCCTCGGCGGACGAGGCCGCCGCAGACCTGCGCAAGGCCGGGTACGCCTTGTTCGGAATGGACGCCGGAGCACGGCAGTCGGTGTTCACGGCCGAACTGCCCGGCCGGGTCGCGTTCGTGCTGGGCAGCGAGACGGACGGGGTCGGTGACAGCGTGCGCCCCCACGTGAACCGGTGGGTGTCGATCCCGATGGCGGGCGGCGTCGAATCGCTCAACGTCGCCAGCGCGGCCGCGGTGCTGTGCTTCGAACTGGTACGGCGGTCACTGGTCTAGCAGGATCTCCAGTTCGTCCACTGTGGACTCAACCGAGCGGTGGCACACCCCGGTCATACCGGCTCGCGCGGCCGCCCGCACGTAGGGGGCATGGTCGTCGATGAACACGCACTTGTCTGTCGTGGTACCGAGTTCGGCGGCCGCGAGCAGGTAGATCTCGATCGCGGGCTTGGCCACGCCGACCACCCCCGAGACGATGACGACGTCGAAGACATCGGGCAGGCCCGCGGGCACCGAGTCCGCATTGGACAGTAGCGCCGTGCGCAATCCACGCCGCCTGACGGCGTCGACGATGGCGGCGACGCCCGGTTCGGTGAACACCCCGGCGTAGTCCACGACCAGCGCTTCGTATCGCACGAGCTAGATCCTTCCTGACCTGATCGGGTGATCTCTGTCGTCTCGGTCCCTGGTTCACCGCTCTGTCCGGTGAACCGAGTCGGAGGGAACGAGATGGTGCACCTGAGAACAGTGCTGGATTGCGAGCCGCCGGTAGTGGGCGAACCGGAGATCCGCTGGTCGACGCCCGCGCCGTTTCCGGTGCCGGATGGGGTCGCGCTGGCGGTGCCCCCGGTGGCCGAGGTCCCGGTGTGGAACGAGAACGGCCTGACCAAGGCGGTGTTGCTGGGCCTGTTGAACCGTCTCGCCGAGACACTGGACGGCAGACGGCCACTGGCACAGTTGGCCGCGGTCCTGGACGCCTCGGTGTACGAGGCGATGCTGACCCGGGTGCGAACCTCGGCCGGACGACGCCACCGCGTGACAGAACTACACACGTGCCGGGTGTCGGCGACGGTGGTCGAACTGTGCGCGGTGATGCGAGTGTGGCCGACCGAGTCGCCGGAACGATGGCGAGTGGTGTCCCTTGCCGGTCGAATGGAGCTGACATCCGAAACCTGGCGGTGCACTGTGCTGCGGATGCTGCTTCCGGGGAGGTGATCGCCGGCGGGAAGGCGTCCACTCGCGGCTGGATGTGGTGAGACGGTGCGAAGCTCCGGGGGCACGGCGGTTGTTCGGCTGACTCGCCGAGTTGACCGAACGGTCGTACTCCCGCCTACCGGACGATCACCGCGCTGAACGAGACTTTGGTGGCGGCTAGTGCGGTGGCCAGTGACGTTTGCCGTGGTCGGCGGGCTCACGGCGGGACTTGCGATGCGAGCGGGAAGGCACGCGTGCTTGAGCTCGCCGCCCGTGCCGTCAGGCGCGTCGTGGGCGGGGCGGGGCGAACACGGTGAACGTTGGTGGCCACCGCAGTGGCCTCGTGCCGACAGTGCGCCCAGGTTTCGGGCACCACCCGGTCTGGGGGCACAGGCACGGGCAGGAGCCTGGCCACCGCCGACGTGGCGGTTTCACTGTGGTCCCACGCGAGTCCCGCCAGACGCGAGATCCGCCAGACGTGGCGAAGCCACTGTCGCCTCCGAGGGGGAGGTGACAGTGGCTTCGCCTGCTGGAACCTGGTCAGCGACGCGGGGCCTTGCGGCCGCCCTTCTTCGCCTGGTCGCGGGCCGCCTGGCGGCGTTCGCGGCGGCTGGCGCCGCCTGCGCCGGTGGCTGAGCCGTCGTCGTCGCTGGTGGATTCGACGCCGCCGCCTTCGGCCGGGCCGCTGTAGCTGAGCTGCTGGGTGGCCGGGCCGTCCAGACCTCGGCCACGCAGGGCCGGGGGAACCTGGTCGGACTTGGTCGCGGCCGCCTGGCGTTCGGCTTCGGCGCGTTCCTGGGCTTGGGCGGCACGGGCTTGGCGGCGTTCGCGCTCCTGCCTGCGTTCGGCCGCCGCCGGGTCGGCGACGGTGGGCAGCGCCGCCGGGGCACCGAGTTGGATCGAGGACTGCTGCGGCTCGACCTCTTCCACCTGCACGTTGAACAGGAAGCCGACCGACTCCTCCTTCAACGCGTCGAGCATCGCGTGGAACATGTCGAAGCCCTCGCGCTGGTATTCGATCAGCGGGTCGCGCTGGGCCATCGCCCGCAGGCCGATGCCCTCCTTGAGGTAGTCCATCTCGTAGAGGTGCTCGCGCCACTTGCGGTCGAGGACCGAGAGCATGACCCGACGTTCGAGTTCACGCATGGCGCCTTCGCCCGCACGGGCGTCGATCTCGGCCTCGCGGTTGGCGTAGGCCTGGAGCGCGTCGTCGGAGATGGCGTTGAGCAGGAACTCGTGGTCGACGTCGGAGCCGTCGGCCTCCGCCCGGTCGAGCAGATCCTCCCAGGTGACCGACACCGGGTACAGCGTCCTGAGCGCGGTCCACAGCTTCTCGTGGTCCCAGTCCTCGACGTAGCCGTCGGCGGTGGCGCCGGTGACATACGCGCTGGACACGTCGCTGATCATGTGCTCGATCTGCTCGCGCAGGTCCTCTCCGCGCAGCACCCGCAGGCGCTCGGCGTAGATGACCTTGCGCTGCTTGTTCATGACCTCGTCGTACTTGAGGACGTTCTTGCGGATCTCGTAGTTCTGCTGCTCCACCTGCGTCTGGGCGCTCTTGATCGCCCTGGTGACCATCTTGGCCTCGATGGGCTGGTCGTCGGGCACCTTGAGGGTGTCCATGACCCGCTCGACCATCGTGGCGTTGAAGCGTCGCATCAGCTCGTCGCCGAGGGACAGGTAGAAGCGGGACTCGCCGGGGTCGCCCTGGCGGCCGGAGCGACCACGCAGCTGGTTGTCGATCCGCCGCGACTCGTGGCGTTCGGTGCCCAGCACGTAGAGGCCGCCCGCGGCCTGCACCTCGATGCGCTCGGCCCTGACCTCCTCGTCCGCCTTCTCCAACGCCCCCGGCAGCGCGGCCCGCCACTCGTCCGGGGTCTCCTCCGGGTCGAGGCCGCGCTCGCGCAGCTCCTCCTCGGCGATGTGCTGCGG
>JALZNB010000114.1 GCA_030857905.1 Actinomycetota bacterium | reverse complement strand
AAGCCCCCGAGGTGATCGTCGAGAAATTGCACCCGCTGGTGGCGCGAGTGTTGGCGGTGGAACGGGCCAGGGGTCAGGACTCGCTCACCAGGGATTCACGGCCGCGCACCTAACCTTGGCTTCCATGTCGGGAACCCGCGCGTTCTTGGCCGCCTGCGCGGCGGGTGTGCTGCTGAGTTCCTGCGCCACCTTCACCGAACAGCCCGCCGCATCCGAGTGGCGGGACCAGCCCGCGCTGACCCCGCAGGCGGGTCCTGATCCGAATCCGGGTGGCAGCGACGGTGGCCCGGACGGGGGCGGCGCCCCGGACCAGCAGCCGACGACCAAAGTCCCGCCGCCCGATGGCTGCAAGGACTTCCACCCGGCCGTGTTGGGCACTTGCATGGACTCGCTGGTCGCGGTCGCCACGTTGCCCGGTGACGGTTCGAATCCGACGGCGTTGGTCGGCGAGCGCACGACGGGTCGGGTGCTGCTTGTGCGCCAAGGCGCCGAGCCGACCGTCGTCGCCACCGTTCCCGTCGATGGTTCGACCGATGGCGGTCTCACCGGCCTCGCGTTGTCGCCGACGTACACCGAAGACCAACTCGTCTTCGCCTACGTCACCACGGCCACCGACAACCGCCTTGTCCGCATCGCGCCGAACGACACGCCGAAGCCGGTGCTCACCGGCATCCCGCGGGGCCCGAGCGGCAATCGGGGCGCCCTCATTCGCGATCCGCGCGGCGCCCTGCTGCTGGCCACCGGCAACGCGGGCAGCGCGACGGCACCCTTGGACCCCACCTCGCTCGCGGGCAAGGTCCTGCGGCTCAACTCGTCCGGCCAACCCGCGAACGACAACCCGACCACGGGGTCGGCGATCGTGAGCAGCGGTCTGACCTCGCCTGGCGGGATGTGCAGCTCACTGGACGGTTCACGCATGTGGGTGACCGACCGGACGGCCGCCGCGGACTTCCTCTACCGCCTGGAGATCGGCGAACCGCTCGCCGCGCCCGCCTGGTCGTGGCCGGACAAACCGGGCATCTCCGGCTGCGCGTCGCCCAAGGGCATCATGTGGGTCGCGATGTCCACGGCCGGACACCTGCAGAACCTGCCGCAGGCGCCGGACGGCTCGTTCACCGGCAAACCGACGATCATGATGGGCGGGCCGGAGGGCTTCGGCCGCGTCGACGGGTTCGACCTGCTGACAGATCGGCTCGCGGTGGCGGGCACGGTGAACAAGCGCGGCGGGACACCGGTGTCGAGCGACGACCGCGCTGTGGTGATCGTGGTGGAGCAGAGCGGCGGCCAAGGCCAGGATTGAGCCTGGTGAGGCGACCGTATCGATAGACCTCGACGGCGGTCGGGAGTTGGCGTTAGCTTGAGTTTGGCTTGTTTTAGGGGTTTGTGATCTTCGGATCGGCCGGTCGTTCGACCAACGAAACGTGCGGCACAGCCCTGGACTTGGCGTGCACCGGTGGTCGTCGAGCAAGCCTTTCCCAGCACCGCGTGCAGTATCGTCTACTGGCGCCGAGTCAAGATCAACTCATGGTGTGAGGACTTTTCAGGATGATCATCGTAGATCGGGACGGCGCGTCCCAGGAGCTGCGCCCTGAAGTCGGCAAACCCCTGATGCACCAACTGCGTCCGCTCAAGGTCGGGGTCATCGGGCTGTGCAACGGGAACATGGCCTGCGGCACCTGTCACGTGTACGTCGACGAGGACCGGGTCGCCGATCTCCCGGCCATCGACGAATACGAGGAGGAGAGGTTGGCCGAACTCAAGACCCGCAGGAAGAACTCGCGACTGTCGTGCCAGCTCGTCTACGAGCCCTCCATGGCGGACGTGACCCTGACCGTCGCGCCCCGCTAGCTCCCACCTGAACAAAGGAGGCTCCATCGTCATGCCGACGATCACCACCAGCAAACGCGTCGAGAAGCCGCTGATCCCGATCAAGATGATCTCCCACGGCACGCTCGCCTCCATCGACCTGCAGGCATCGCGCCGCTTCTACGAGGAGGTGCTCGGGTTCGAGGTGATCCAGCTCAGCCCGGTGTCGATGCTGCTGCGCCGCGGTTCGGACCACACCTACGTCGTCGTGGAGATCGGCGAGCCCGGCCACATGGGCGTGCTGGACCACAACGGCCTGGACCTGGAGACCAGGGATGAGGTCGAGCAGGCGCACCGCACCCTGCACGAGGTCAAGGAGAAGTACGGCATCCGCCGGATCAACCCGGTGATGGAGCAGCACGGGGTCTACTCCTTCTACTTCCAGGACCTCGACGCCAACTGGTGGGAGATCACCGTCAGCAGGCCCCGCGGGTACGCCTGGGCCTACGACGACCCGGCACGCGACCTCAGCGGCAGGACCGACGTCGACCCGGACCTCATGGAGCACGTCCTCGACGACGAGTACGCCGAACGCCTCCGTGCGGGGCTGACCTGAGCCGAAAGGAGCGGATCGTCGTCGTCGGCGCCAGTGTCGCCGGGGTGACGACAGCGGAATCGTTGCGTCAGCGCGGTTACGACGGGGACCTGGTCCTGCTCGACAGGGACAAGGAGTTCCCCTACAACCGGCCACCCCTGTCGAAGGAGCTGCTCGCCGGTGAACTCGACGAGGACGACATCCGCCTGGTGACCCCGGACCTGGTGGCCGAGTTGGACATCGACCTCCGACTCGGCACACAGGCCGAAGAGCTCCGGGTCGAGGAGAAGATTCTCGACACGAGCGGTGGGCCCGTGGGTTTCGATCGCCTCGTGATCGCGACTGGCGCGGCCCCCGTGCTGCCGGCGGACTGGGCCGGACTCACGGGAGTGACGGCGCTGCGCACCCTCGACGACGCCCGAACCATCCTGGCCGCGCTGGACCGCGGACCACGGGTCGTGGTCGTGGGCGGCGGGTTCATCGGCTGCGAGGTCGCCGCATCGATGCGGCGGCGTGGCGCGAAGGTGACCATCGTCGAGGCCGCGCCCACCCTGATGGCCCGCGTCCTCGACCCGAGGACGTCGGCGCCGATCACCCGGCTCCACGAGAGCGCGGACATCTCGGTCCGGTGCGGCACACCCGTCTCGCGGTTGGTCGGCTCCGGTGCGGTGGAGGCGGTCGAACTCGCCGACGGCACCCGCGTCGAAGCCGACTTGGTCGTCGTCGGCCTCGGGGCGAGGCCAGTCACCGGATGGCTGGCCTCGTCGGGGATTCCGATCGAGAACGGGGTACGCGCCGACGCCACGCTGCGCGTCGCGCCCGGCGTGTACGCCGTCGGCGACGTCGTCTCGTACGACGACGGGACGCCGACGGGCAGGCGGGTCGAACACTGGACCAGTGCGCGGGAGCACGGGGTGTTGGTCGCGGCGAACCTGCTCGATCCCGACAACGCGAGTCCGGTGTCGGGTCCGTCGTATGTCTGGTCCGACCAGCACGGCCGACGAATTCAGATCGTCGGCGACGGGTCTGGTGACCAGGTCCGGTTCGCCGATTTCGGTGACGACGGGGGCTACCTGGCCTTCGTCGGCAACCGCGAACGGGTGACGGGGCTGGTCGGTGTCGACCGACCGCGACCTTTCCGCGACGGACGCCGTCTCGTGGAGGCGGAAGCGGACTGGGCGATGGTCGAGGACGCCGGGTGGCGAATCGAGGTCAAGGAGTGAGGGTCCCATGCGGCTGGTCATGATCAGGAACGGTGGCGGGGCGAGCGCGGGTGTCCTGCTGCCGTCGGGCGACGTGGCAACGGTCCGAGGACTGCTCGGCGACCACGCCCCGGACACCGTCGCCGGGGTGATGGCGGGCGGCCCCGAACTCCTCGACCGGCTGGCCGAGGCGTCGGCGGGCGCCTCCGTCGTCGTCTCCGCGGATCAGGTGCGGCTGCTGGCCCCGGTGGGCGAGCAACAACTCGTCGTGTGCGCCGGGGCGAACTATCGAGCACACCTCCTGGAGATGGGCGAGACGGAGGTACCCGAGAAGGCGGCGTGGTTTGTCAAGAACTCCCGTTCGATCGTCGGGCCCGGAGTGCCGATCGCACTGCCGCCGGAGTTCCCCGACCAGGTCGACTACGAGGGCGAGCTGTGCGTGGTGATCGGCAAGCCCTGCCACGCCGTCCGGGCCGAGGACGCCTGGAACTACGTCGGCGGGTACACGCTGCTCAACGATGTCTCGGCACGCGATGCCCTTCCGGGTCTCGCGGCCGCACAGACAGCGATCGAGGGGCGGTGGGCCTGGACCGACATGCTGCTCGGCAAACAGTTCCCGACGTTCGGCCCGATCGGTCCCGCGGTGCTCACCGCGGACGAGGTGGACGACATCGGCGCACTGCGCCTGACCACCACGGTGAACGGCACGACCGTCCAGGACAGTTTGCTGTCGGACCTCGCCGCCGGCGTGCCTGACTTGATCGAGCAGTTCTCCCGGTACTTCCCGTTCCAGCCGGGCGATGTGATCAGCACAGGCACCCCGGCCGGCGTCGGTGTCGGGCGGCGGCCCCCGGTTTACCTGCGCACCGGCGACGTCGTCACCGTCGCGGTCGACGAGATCGGTGAACTGACCAACCCCGTCGGATAGTTCGAGCCTGCAAATCAAGGGGCGCTTCCCCTGCGCCCCCAAAAATCGCGTGCACGGGCGGAATCGGCGCCTTGACGCGCTGCCCTGAATGGAGACCCATGTCCAGCTTCGTCATCCGCGATGGATGTGTCATCACGATGGATTCCACTCTGGGGGTCCTCGCCAAAGCCGATGTCCTCGTCGTGGACGGACGCATCAGCGAGATAGCGGCCCGAGTGGAGGCCGCTCCCGACGTCGAAGTCGTGGACGCCACCGACTGTATCGTCATGCCGGGCTTCATCGACAGCCATCGTCATCTCTGGCAGACCGCGTTCCGGGGTCAACTGGTGAACTGCGGCCTGGGTGACTACTTCCGGCGAATCCTGGTGGGAATGGCCCCCTCTGTCACCTCCGACGAGGTCTACGCCGCCACCCTGCTCGGCAGCTACCAGTTGCTCGACGCGGGCATCACCGGAGTGGTCGACTGGGCCAACGTGATCAACACCCCGGAGCACGCCGACGCCGGTATCCAGGCCCTCCTCGAAAGCGGTATCCGCGGCGTCTACGCCTACGGCTGGCCAGGCGGACTGGAACATCTGTTCCACAGTTCCATTCCCCATCCGGAAGACGCGCGGCGCGTGGCCGACCAGTACTTCCGCGGAAGCGACCAGCTCGTCACACTCGGCCTCGGACTCAGAGGCCCGGTGTCCAACCCGCCGGAGGTTCTCGAGTCGGACTGGCGCCTGGGCCGCGAGATCGGCGCCCGCCTCAACGTGCACACCGGGATGCGCGTTCCGGGGATTCCCACGAAGGACATCACGATCCTCGACGAGACGGGTCTGATGGGGCCGGACACCACCTACGTGCACTGCACGAACTGCACGAACGAGGAGCTGAAGCGTATCGCCGACACCGGTGGCCACGTCTCGGTCGCGGCGTACTCCGAAATGGTGATGGGCCACGGCCATCCCCCGACCGACCGTCTCGTCAACGCGGGACTCCGGCCATCGCTCAGCGCCGACATCGTCGCTTCCGCCCCCGGGGACATGTTCTCCCACATGCGAGTCACCCTGACCGAGGCTCGCATCAGCGCGTATTCCGACGACCCGACAGTGCCGTTCGCGCCGACCGTCACCGCCCACGACGTGCTCGGCTTCGCCACCACCAACGGAGCCGAGGCCCTCGGCCTCGCGGGCCGCGTCGGCGCCCTGTCTCCCGGGATGGACGCCGACATGATCCTGATCCGGACGGACCGGGTGAACGCGATGCCCGGCCAAGATCCCATCGCGACGGTCGTGACCCAGGTCGACACGTCCAACGTCGACTCGGTGTGGGTGCGGGGCCGACCGGTCAAGCGAGCGGGCCTGCTGCTCGACGTCGACATGGGCAAACTCAAACGACTCGCCTCGGGGTTGCAGGACAGCATGCGAGTCAAGATGGTGCATTGACGGCGGGTTCCTCGGCGTCGTGGGCGTAGATCCAACCGTTGGCCACCAACGGGTCCGCCTCGGCCAGCGATGCGTCCCGGGCCTCCTGCTCGGGACCGTCCGGCAGGTGGTTGACGTGTGCTCTGGCGTGGCTGATCTGCTGCAGCCGGGTGGTGCGTCCGATCCGCAGCGACTCGTACCGCCGCAGCGCGCGGGCGAGGTCCTGTGTGTCTTCGGCGAGACAGCGGGCGAGGGTGGCGGCGTCCTCGATCGACTGCGCCGCGCCCTGGGCGAAGAAGGGGAACATGGGGTGTGCGGCGTCGCCGAGAAGGGTGACGGGGCCGTGGCTCCACCGATCGAGCGGCGCCCGGTCCAGCAGTGCCCATCGCCCCGGCGTTCCGGCGCCCTCGATCAGGTCCCGCAGGCGCGGGTCCCATTCGGCGAACTCGGCGAGGAATTCGTCCACGGTCGCCGTGGCGCTCCAGGACTCGACGGTGTAGTCGCCCGCCGGGGCGAAGGCGACGAGGTTGATGGCGGTACCGCTGGAGATGGGGTAGTGCACCAGGTGGCGGCCTGGACCGATCCACAGCACCTGGGCTCGACGGCGGGCGAACTCGGGCGCACGGTCGGCGGGCACGATGCCACGGAACGCGCAGATCCCCGAGTAGGTCGCCCGCGAGGGTTCGGTGATCGCGCCCCGCACCGTCGAGTGCACGCCGTCGGCACCGATGACGACGTCGGCCTCGACGGAGGTCCCATCGGTGAATGTCAGCACGGCGCTGTCGCCGCGTATCGCGACAGTGGTGCAGCGTTTCCCCAGACGCACCACGCCCGAGGGGATGGCGGAGGCGATCGCGTCGGCGAGGTCGGCCCGATGGGCGGTGTAGGTGCGTTCGCCGTACAACCGCTCGCACGAATCGGCCAGGTTCTCCGCGGACAGGACCTGCCCGTCCTCCCATCGGCGGAACTCCCACCCCACATCCAGCGGGACCGCACGGTCTCCCAGCCGGTCCATCGCGCCCAGCCTGCGCAGCAGCCGTACCGCGTTTGGCGCCAACACGATTCCGGCGCCGACCTCCTTCAGCGCGGAAGCCTGCTCGTACACGACGCTCGACAGGCCCGCGCGGTGCAGGAACGCGGCTGCGGCCAGCCCACCGATGCCGCCGCCGACGACGGCGACACGGGGAGCGCGTGGAGACGATGCGATCATGGGCCGATCATCCGGGGGTTCGATCCACCGGGGAACCGTGGAACCCATTGAATGGACGAATGTTCGTTCAACGGCCACGACGTGCGTTGTGCCGTCTCACAGACCGTGCAGGAGTCATGCCAAGGACCAGTGAACCGGGACGCAGCGTCAGTTCCCGGCTCCTTGAGGTCCTTTTCGCGTTCCGACCGGGGCACACCAGGTTCACCCTCGCCGGGCTCGCCCGGCGGACGGGGCTGCCGCGAGCCACTGTGCGCAGACTGGCCTTCGAACTCGTGGCGGCAGGTGCGCTCGACAGGGCACCCGACGGAGAACTCACCGTGGGAACACGGCTGTGGCAGCTTGGCACGCTGGCGCCGCTGACAGAGCCGCTGCGAGCCATCGCCCTGCCGTTCATGGAGGATCTTCACGCCGCCCTGCACCAGCACGTACAGCTCGCGGTCCTCACAGGACACGAGGCGGTCGTGGTGGAACGACTCTCCACGCCGACCGCCGTCGGTCTGGTGTCCCAGGTGGGGGGCGGGCTGCCCCTGCACTGCTCGGCCGTCGGCAAGGTGTTGCTCGCCCACGGCGACGCCGCGCTGTTCGACACTCTGGTGAAGCGCGGACTCGACCAGTTCACGCCGCGCACGGTCACCGACCCCGTCCGGCTGCGCCGCGAACTCGCCGACTGCCGACGAACGGGGACGGCGATCGTGCGCGAGGAACTGACCCCGGGCGGTGACTCGGTCGCGACCCGGATCATGGACGCGGAGGGTCGGGTCGTCGCCGCGCTGTCCGTCGTGGTCCGGTCCGGCTCCGTGTCGATGACCGCGGCCGTCCCGGCGGTCGTCACCAGCGGTCTCGGGATCTCCCGCGGGCTCGGGTGGACCCCGACCGTCCGCGTCCGTGCGGGCAATCTTCACTGACGACCAAGGTTCTCTCTCCCGCACACACTGATGGGCCGGCTCCGAGGCGCCGGCCCATCAGTGTCGGGTCTGGCCGAAAGCTCAGGCCCCGCAGCGTTCCAACACGATCTCGCGGACCCGCTTGGCGTCCGCCTGGCCCTTGGTGGCCTTCATGACCGCGCCGACGATCGCGCCGGCGGCGGACACCTTGCCCTCGCGGATCTTGGCCGCCACGTCCGGCTGACCGGCCAGCGCGTCGTCCACCGCGGCGAACAGGGCCGAGTCGTCCGAGACGACCTTGAGGCCGCGCCGCTCGATGACCTGCGCGGGCTCGCCTTCGCCCGCCAGGACACCGTCGACGACCTCGCGGGCGAGCTTGTTCGTCAGCGTGCCGTCGGCGACCAGGGCGATGACCTTCGCGACCTGGGTCGGGGTGATCGGCAGGGCGGCGAGGTCGTCGCCGCGGTTGTTGGCCTGCTGCGACAAGTAGGAGACCCACCAGGAGCGGGCCTCGGCCGGGGACGCGCCCGCCTCGACCGTGGCCGCGACGAGGTCGACGGCACCGGCGTTCATCAGGTCGCGCAGTTCCAGATCCGACAACGACCAGTCGGCCTGGATGCGCTCGCGGCGGTCCTGCGGCATCTCCGGCAGGGTCGCGCGCAGGCGCTCGACCCACTCGCGGGTCGGCGCGATGGGGACCAGGTCGGGCTCCGGGAAGTACCGGTAGTCCTCCGAGGTCTCCTTGCGCCGCCCGGCCCTGGTGGTGCCGCCCGCTTCCTCGAAGTGCCGCGTCTCCTGCAGGATCGAGCCGCCGTCGACGAGGATGGCCGCCTGGCGGGTCATCTCGTAGCGGACCGCGCGCTCGACGCTGCGCAGCGAGTTGACGTTCTTGGTCTCGGTGCGGGTGCCGAACTCGGTGGCGTCCTTGGCCATCAGCGAGATGTTCGCGTCGCAGCGCAGCGAACCCTGGTCCATCCGCACGTCGGACACGTCGAGCGCCTTGAGCAGGTCACGCAGCGCGCCGACATAGGCGCGGGCCACCTCGGGCGCGCGGGTGCCGGTGCCCTCGATCGTCTTGGTGACGATCTCGATCAGCGGCACACCGGCCCGGTTGTAGTCGAGCAGCGAGTGCTCGGCCCCGTGGATGCGACCCGTGGCGCCACCGACGTGCAGCGACTTGCCGGTGTCCTCCTCCATGTGGGCGCGCTCGATCTCCACGCGCACCACCTCGCCGTCGTCGAGGGTGACGTCGAGGTAGCCGTTGAACGCGATCGGCTCGTCGTACTGGGAGGTCTGGAAGTTCTTCGGCATGTCCGGGTAGAAGTAGTTCTTCCGGGCGAACCGACACCACTGCGCGATCTCGCAGTTGAGCGCGAGGCCGATCCTGATCGCCGACTCGACCGCGACGGCGTTGACCACCGGCAGCGCGCCGGGCAGGCCGAGGCAGATCGGGCAGACCTGGGTGTTGGGCTCGGCGCCGAACCCGGTCGGGCAACCGCAGAACATCTTGGTGTTGGTGGACAGTTCGACGTGGACTTCCAGGCCCAGCACCGGGTCGAACCGGGTCAGGACCTCGTCGTAGTCCATCAGCGCGACAGTCGCCGTCACTTGCTCCTCCGCAGCGCGCGCACCGCGATCAGCACGCTGGTGATCGCGACGAGCATGCTGCTGAAGGCGTTGGCGTAGAGCAGCTTGTCCTTGTCCTGTCGGGCTTTGCGCAGGCTGGTCACCGCGCTGGTCGTCGACGTGACCGAGCTCACCACGCCGAACGCGCCCTTCATCCTGTTGGCCTTCGTCATCAGTTCGCCACCTCCAACTCGGGAACACGATGGATCAGCGGGCCGCCCTGACTGGCATCGCGCGCTGTCTCGTACGCCGCGGCCACCCGGTAGCCGCGGTGGTCCTGCAGTGCGGGCGACATGATCTGCAACCCGACCGGAAGACCGTCCTCATCGGACAGTCCACTCGGGACACTGATTCCGGCGTTGCCCGCCAGGTTGGACGGAATCGTGCACAGGTCGGCCCGGTACATCGCCATCGGGTCGTCGGTCCGCTCGCCGATGCGGAACGCCGTGGTCGGCGTGGTCGGCGAGATGAGCACGTCGACGCGGGCGAAGGCGGAGTCGAAGTCGCGCATGATGAGCGTGCGGACCTTCTGCGCCGAGCCGTAATAGGCGTCGTAGTACCCGGCGGAGAGCGCGTAGGTGCCGAGCATGATGCGCCGCTTGACCTCCAGGCCGAAACCCGCCTCGCGGGTCATCGACATGACGTCCTCGGCGCTGCGCGTGGAGTCGTCGCCCACCCGGAGGCCGTAGCGCATCGCGTCGAACCGGGCCAGGTTCGACGACGCCTCACTCGGCGCGATCAGGTAGTAGGCGGGCAGCGCGAGGTCGAAGCTCGGGCACGACACCTCGACGATCTCGGCGCCGAGATCGCGCAACTGGGCGACCGCCGCCTCGAACGAGCGCAGCACACCGGCCTGGTAGCCCTCGCCGGAGAACTCGGTGACGATGCCGATCCGCACTCCACTGAGGTCACCGTTCGCCCCGGCGCGGGCCGCGGCGACGACCGGCGGCAGCGGCGCCGCGATCGAGGTGGAGTCGAGCGGGTCGTGGCCGCCGATGACCTCGTGCAGCAGGGCCGCGTCGAGGACAGTCCGCGCGCACGGGCCCGCCTGGTCCAGCGAGGAGGAGAAGGCGACGAGGCCGTAGCGGGAAACCGTGCCGTAGGTCGGCTTCACACCCACCGTGCCGGTGACGGAGCCGGGCTGGCGAACCGAGCCGCCGGTGTCGGAGCCGATGGCCAGCGGGGCCTCGAAAGCGGCCAGCGCGGCGGACGATCCACCACCGGAGCCACCGGGCGTGCGGTCGAGGTCCCACGGGTTGCGCGAGGGGCCGAACGCGGAGTTCTCGGTGGACGACCCCATGGCGAACTCGTCCATGTTGGTCTTGCCCAGGATGACGACACCCGCGTCGAGCAGCCGCCTGGTCACGGTCGCGTCGTAGGGCGCGTGCCAGTTCTCCAGGATCTTCGAGCCGCACGTGGTCGGCGCGCCCCGCATGGTGAGCACGTCCTTGAGCGCCAGCGGCACACCGGCCAGCGGCGAGGCGGGCTCACGACCGGCGGAGACGTCGTCGTCGACCTTGCGGGCGGCCTCCAGCGCGCGCTCGGTGTCGACGTGCAGGAAAGCGTGCACGGCCTGGTCGACCTGGCCGATGCGGTCGAGGTGGGCCTGGGCGACCTCGACGGCGGAGACGTCCTTCGCCTGGATCTTCGCGGCCAGTTCGGCGGCGGTGTGGCGAATCAGGTCGCTCATTCCTGCTCTCCCAGGATGCGCGGCACGCGGAAGCGGCCGTCCTCGGCGGCGGGGGCACCCGCGAGCGCCTCCTGCTGGGTGAGTCCGGGGCGGACGACGTCCTCGCGGAACACGTTGGTCAGCGGCACCGAATGCGACGTCGGCGGAATGTCCTGGTCGGCCACCTGACCGACCAGGGCCACCGCGGCCACGATGTCGTCGAGCTGGCCTGCGAACAGGTCGAGCTCGTCGTCGGTGACGGCCAGCCTGGCCAGTCTGGCGAGGTGGGCGACCTCGTCTCGAGAGATGCTTGGCACTCGACGAACCCCCGGGGGTGTCTACAGATTTCTGCGATGGGACCCGTCGAGTCTATTTCCCGCGGTTCGGCCCGCCCGAACGGGTTACATCCCGCCATTCGAGCCGTCGGAGGGCCGGGTGACCAGGTCTGCGACAATCGGCGGTCGCGTACGGCGCGGACGACAAGGTTCCGCACCACGGTAAGCAGCTCGGGAGGCGTTCGCCTTGTCCTTCCTGATCCGGGTCCAGCTCCCGGACAGCCCAGGAGTCCTGGGCGCGGTGGCGACCGCGCTCGGTGCCATCGGGGCCGACATCCTCAGCGTGGACGTGGTCGAACGGGTCGGCGGCACGGCCATCGACGACCTGGTGGTCGAGCTGCCCAGCGGCCGACTCCCGGACGTGCTCATCA
>JALZNB010000105.1 GCA_030857905.1 Actinomycetota bacterium | reverse complement strand
GTGTAGACCTTGAGTCTGACGGTCGCGCTGGAGTGCCCGAGAGCGCGCTAGCGGCCCGCAGACCGGCGCGCACGTTGTTTAGCCGGGTCCGGATGGTGCCGGGGGCCATGCGCTGCCCACAACCCTCGCCACGGTCAACGGTCTGCATGGTGACGACCTCGCCGCTCTCCGAGGCCGCTGCGGGCGATGGCTACTTCGCCGGTTGCTCGCCTTCGCAACACGCGACGGTCGCTTCGATTTCACTCGACGGGTCTATGTTTTTCGGCGCACGGACACCGTGTGACCACGAACAGTGACACGATCGGAGTAGACGGTGGAACGTCGAAACTTTCTCCGGGTAGCCGTAGTGGGAGGTGCCGCCGCCGCGTTCGGCGGTGCTTCCTGGAGCCGGGCCTTCGCCGACACGGCGAAGCCTGGGCCGAGTCTCTATGGCGCGTTGCAGGCGGCGAACTCCGACGGGATCAGGCTGCCCTCGGGCTTCACCAGCCGGGTCATCGCGCGGACGGGGCAGAAGGTGGCCGGGACCAACTACACCTGGCACCCGGCGCCCGATGGTGGTGCCGTGTTCGCCGACGGCAGCGGCTGGATCTACGTGTCCAACAGTGAGGTTTCCAGCACGGGCGGTGTCGGGGCGGTCAAGTTCAACTCGTCCGGGCAGATCACCGGCGCCTATCGCACCCTGTCCAACACCAATGTCAACTGCGCGGGCGGCGCGACTCCGTGGAAAACCTGGCTGTCGTGTGAGGAAGTGTCCAACGGCAAGGTCTACGAGACCGACCCGTGGGGCGTCAACGCCGCGGTCGCCCGCCCGGCGATGGGTGTCTTCAAGCACGAGGCGTGTGCCGCCGACGCCGACCACGGCTACATCTACCTCACCGAAGACACCACGGACGGCTGCTTCTACCGGTTCAAGCCGAACACGTGGGGCAACCTCGCGAGCGGCACGCTCCAGGTGATGAAGGGGGCCAACTCCCAGACCAGTGGCGCGGTGACCTGGGCCACCGTGCCCGACCCGGACGGCAGCCCCACGGCCACCCGCAACCAGGTCTCCGGAGCGAAGCGCTTCAACGGCGGCGAGGGCGCCTACTACGCGGCCGGCACCTGCTGGTTCACCACCAAGGGCGACAACCGGGTGTGGGCGTACAACGCCAACAACTCCACCATCTCGCTGACCTACGACGATTCTCTCGTCAGCAGCGGCAGCGCGCCGCTGACCGGGGTCGACAATGTGACCCGCACCGACAGCGGTGACCTGTTCGTCGCCGAGGACGGTGGCAACATGGAGATCTGCATCATCACCCCGGACGGTGTCGTGGCGCCGTTCCTGCGGATCGCAGGCCAGTCCGGCTCCGAGATCACCGGCCCGGCATTCACCCCCGCGGGCGACCGGCTCTACTTCTCGTCGCAGCGCGGCACCAGTGGGTCGAGCAGTGGCGGCATCACCTACGAGGTGACCGGCCCGTTCCGCTCCTGACCCGGCGACCGGTGCGGCGCCGGACGCGATCGCCGCACCGGTGCGGGGCTAGCTCATCGCATCGATGACACCATCGATCTCCTCCGCCAACGACACGTCCAACGCCGTGATGCCACCGGCGGAATGGGTGCTGCACCGGAAAGTCAGGGTGCGCCACCGGATATCGATGTCGGGATGGTGGTTGTCGTTCTCGGCGATCTCGGCGATCCGGTTCACCACCTGGATCGCCTGGACGAAGCCTGCCAACTCCACGTCGCGGACCAGTGCGCCATCGGCGAGCCGCCAGTCGGGCAGCGTGCCGAGTGCGGTGCGGATCTCATTCTCGCTCAACAATTCGGGCATGAGGTCATAGTGGACCCCAACGCAGGCGTACGCTCGTCGCTGCCCCCGAGGAGGAAGATCCATGCGTCGTTTCGTCACCCTGGTCGCCATGGGTATGGCCGCCGCACTGACCGCGAGCTGTTCGGTTTTCGGGTCGGAAGACGACACGGTCGTGCTGGTCACGCACGACTCGTTCGACTACGACGTCGCGTTGTTCGAGCAGTTCACGTCGGACACCGGGATCACCGTCGAGGTCCGCAAGAGCGGCGACGCGGGCGCGTTGACCAATCAGCTCGTGTTGACCAAGGCGGAACCGCTCGGTGATCTCGCGTTCGGTGTGGACAACACCTTCGCCTCGCGGGCGCTCGATGAAGGCGTATTCAGTGAATACCGCAGCCCTGAAGCGGAAAAGGGGCCGAACCGGTACGCCATCGACGACACGGGCAGGCTCACCGCGGTCGACATCGGTGATGTCTGCGTCAACGTCGACCCGAACGCGTTGGTCCAGAAAGGCCTGACGCCGCCGACCTCGTTCGAGGACCTCGCCGACCCGAAGTTCAAGGACATGCTGGTCGTCTCGGACCCGTCGACCTCCTCGCCCGGTCTGGCGTTCCTCGCCGCGACGGTCGCCCACTACGGCGCGAAGTCCTGGCTCGGGTACTGGACGCGGCTCAAGGCCAACGGTGTCAAGGTGGTCAGTGGCTGGGAAGAGGCGTATACCCAGGAATTCTCCGGTTCCTCGGGCAAGGGCTCGCGACCGCTGGTCGTCTCCTACGCCTCGTCGCCCGCCGCCGAACTGGGCCCGGACGGCAAGCCGCGCACGATCTCCCTCGCGGCCACCTGCTTCCGCCAGGTCGAGTATGCCGGAATCCTGAACAATTCGGACAACGCCGAGAAGGCCCGCGCGGTGTTGGACCTGTTGCTGTCGGAGAAGTTCCAGAGTCAGGTGCCGGAGAAGATGTTCGTCTACCCGGCCCGCGAGGGTGTCGCGTTGCCGCAGTCGTGGGCTGTCGCGGCGCCGCTGCCGCTCGAACCGATGACGCTGCCCTCGGCCGACATCCAGGCGAACCGGGAGCGGTGGATCGAGTCGTGGCGCGCGGTCGTTCGCGGCTGAGTCCCCGCTCGGGTTTCCGGCCGCCGGGAGGCACCGGCGCGGCGTTGATCGCGTTGGTGCCACTGGGTTTTCTTGCTGTCTTCTTCCTGTGGCCGGTCGCCGCGATCATCCAGCGAGGTCTCGGCGACGGCGTCACCCGGGTGCTCGCCGACTCGCAGACCTGGGAGCTTGTCGGTTTCACCCTGGCCCAGGCGGGCGCGGCGACGGTGTTGGCGGTCCTGTGTGGACTCCCGGTCGCGTTCCTGCTCGCGCGCTGTGCCGTACCGGGCATCGCCTTGGTGCGCGCCGCGATTCTCGTCCCGTTCGTGCTGCCGACGGTGGTGGTGGGCTTGGCTTTCCGGGCGTTGATGCCCGATGGCGGCGTGGTCGCGATCGTGCTGGCCAACGCGTTCTTCAACGTGGCTGTGGTCGCCCGCACGGTGGCCGGGCTGTGGACGCACCTCGATCGCAGGGCCGAAGACGCCGCCCGCGCGCTGGGCGCGTCCCGGGCGCGGACGTTCACCTCGGTCACCCTGCCCGCGCTGATCCCCGCGATCGGTTCGGCCGCCGCCGTGGTGTTCCTGTTCTGTGCCACCAGTTTCGGTGTGGTCCTGGTACTCGGTGGTGCTGAGTATCGGACTCTGGAGACCGAGATATACCTGCGCACAGTCGAATTGCTCGACCTTTCCGGTGCGGCCGCGCTGTCGTTGTTGCAGTTGGCGGCGGTGCTGTCGGTGCTGGTAATCGGAGCGGTCGCTCGGCGTCGCAGAGAGACCGCGATGCGGTTGCGCGGTCGGGTCGAGACCGCTCGTCATCCGCGGGGTGGGGAATGGGTGACAGTCGCTCTCGCCTACGCCGTGGTGGCGTTGTTGCTCGTGCCTGTCGTGACGTTGGTGTTGCGTTCGCTGACTTCCGCCGACGGGTGGAGCCTCGACGGCTATCGCGCGCTGTCCGGCACCGGGTACCGGGGTTCGTTGCAGGTCACTGGTTTCGAGGCCGCGCTCAACTCGCTGCGCACGGCGACCGACGCGACTTTGCTGGCCCTGCTGCTGGGTGGGGTGACATCGGTGGTGCTGGTGTCGCTGGGGCGAAGCCGGGTCAGGCCCGCCGTGGTGGACACAGTGGACACCCTGTTCATGTTGCCGCTTGGCGTGTCGGCGGTGACCGTGGGCTTCGGCTACCTGATCACGCTGCACCTGCTTCCCGGCGATCTGCGGACCTCGGCGGTGCTCGTGCCGCTCGCGCAGGCGCTGGTCGTCACGCCGCTGATCGTGCGGATGCTGTTGCCGGTCCTGCGTTCGATCGACGACCGACTGCGTCAAGCCGCGGCGACGCTGGGTGCTGGTCCGGCTCGGGTCTGGTGGTCGGTCGATGTTCCGCTCGCGGGCCGTTCCCTGATGGCCGCCGCCGCGTTCGGCTACGTCGTCGCGTTGGGCGAGTTCGGTGCGACGAGCTTCCTGGTGCGACCCGATTCGGCGACGTTGCCGGTGGTCATCGGCAGGCTGATCTCGCGGCCGGGTGAGTTGAACAACCAGATGGCCTACGCCGCGTGCACGCTGCTCATGGTGGTCACCATCGCGGTCGTGCTGGTGGTGGAACGGCTCAGGGTGCCGACCGGGCCCGGATCGGTGGGGGAGTTCTAGTGCTCCGTGTGGAGAATCTGACCGTCCGCTACCGGGAACTGGTCGCGGTGTCCGATGTGGACATCGAGGTCGCCGATGGCGAGGTGGTCGCGCTGCTCGGTCCGTCCGGCTGCGGGAAGTCGACGCTGCTGCGGACCGTCGCCGGTCTGGAGCGGCCGGACGCGGGCGTCATCCGCTGGGACGACACGGATCTTTCGACCATCCCGGTGCATCGCCGCGGGTTCGGCCTGGTCTTCCAGGACGGGCAACTCTTCCCGCACCTCGATGTCCTGGGCAACATCGTCTTCGGTCTCAGGATGCGCGGTGAAGACCGGCGTCAACGTGCGGCCAGGGCGAGAGAACTGCTCGACATCGTCGGTCTGGGTGGCTACGCGGAACGCCGGGTGACCGAGTTGTCCGGCGGCGAACAGCAGCGGGTGGCGCTGGCCCGCGCGCTGGCGCCGAATCCCCGCCTGCTCTTGCTCGACGAACCTCTGTCCTCATTGGACAGGGCGCTGCGCGAGCAACTCGCCATGGAACTGTCGGGCATCCTGCGGGATTCCGGCACCACCGCGCTTGTGGTCACCCACGACCACGACGAGGCGTTCACCCTGGCCGACCGGGTTGCCCTCATGCGCGCGGGCCGGATCACCCAGGTCGACCGGCCGGACCAGGTCTGGCGCCACCCCGCCGACGAGGACACCGCCCGATTCCTCGGCTGTGGCCTTTTCCTCGACGGCGTCGTCGACAATGGCCTGCTGACCTGCGAGTTCGGCACGGCTGCCCTGTCTTGGGCCGAGGAAGGCAAGGTGCGCCTGGGGCTGCGGCCTTCCGCGCTGCGGGTAGCCCAGGGGGCTGGGGTGTTGACGGGCGGCACTGTCACCGCCCGTGTCCACCTCCGTGACCACGTCCGCCTGGTCGTCGATACCGGGACGAAGACGGTCGACGCGGTCGCCGATGTCGCGGACGCTCCCGACATCGGCGCGACCGTGGCGCTCGCCCTCGATCCCGCCGGTCTCGCCGTGCTCACCCGTCGCGGTTGAGCATCCGGCTCAGTGCCAGCGAATACCCGATCGCGATGTAGCAGCCCGCGCGGAGCAACCCCTCGATGATCGCGCCGGTCGGCATCGGGTCGCTGATCACGTCCGTGATCGAGGCCCAGCTCGTCGTGACCAGCACCGGGTCCAGCCAGTCGAGCGCCGGGATCAGGCTGAGCACGCCGAACACGATCACGATGCCGATCGTCACGACGACAACGATCAACGGATGTTCGGTCCACGCAGACACCGCGAGCGCGATCGCCGCCAGTGCCCAGATCTGCACGGTGACCAGGCCGACGGTCAGCACGACCCGCCAGATGCCCTCCCAGAACGGCAACGCGGTGCCCGAGGTGGTCAACATCCCGTCCCCGCCGAGCAGCACCATTCCGGAGATCACGCCGGTGATCGCCATGAGCACCACCGCGAGCAGGGTCACCGACGCCACACCGAACGCCTTCACCGCGAGCACCCTGGCCCGCCCGATCGGGGCGAGCAGCAGGCCGCGCAGCGTCCCGTTGGCCGACTCGGCGGCCAACGCGTCCGCCGCGAGCATGGCTCCGGTCAGTGGCAGCAACATGTTCATCGCCATGATCAGTGCGAAGATCGGCAGCATCAGCGCGTTGCCAGCGACGAGCGCGGCGATGCCGTCGCCGATCGGCTCGCCGCTGGTGGAGTTGGCCGCGATGGCGATCCCGATCCCGGCGACGATCGGCACCAGGGCCAGGCCCGCGAGGCCGACCAGGGTGCGCGGCCTGCGCAGCACCATCCGCAGTTCCGACCGCAGCAACCGCCCCAACGGGGCCTTCGGCGCGCGGGCGCTCGCGGATCGGGCGGGTGCCATGGTGTCCGCGAGTGATTGGGCGTTCATCGTGCGTCCTCCCGGACCGCCATGGCGATCTCTCCGACGTCGTCCATGGTCGAGGCGATGTCGGCGTCGTCGGCCCCCTCGGTGAGGCGGGCGAAAAGGTCTTCGAGGCCAGTGCGTTGTCTGCGCACCTCGTGCACCGGGACCCCGGCACGCACCAGCGTCTCGACGACCAGCGGTGCGCTGGTCGCCGTCAGGTCGACCCGGATGCCGTCCGGGACCGCGCGAGCCGGAATCCGGTTGTCGCGCAGGGCGTCCACCGCGAGCGTGATCTCCGGGGTCGACACCAGGAGCCCGGCGTTGCCCGATTCGAGCAGCTCGGCCAACTCGCCCTGGGCGACGACCGTGCCCTGGTTCAGCACGGCGACGTGCGTGCACGTCGCCTCGACCTCGGCGAGCAAGTGCGACGACACCAACACGGTCGTGCCGGAGGCGTGCAGGTCGGCGATGACGTTGCGCACCTCGCGGGTGCCCGCCGGGTCGAGACCGTTGGTCGGTT
>JALZNB010000100.1 GCA_030857905.1 Actinomycetota bacterium | reverse complement strand
CTACAAGTCGACGGTAGACGCGCTGTGGGGGCGGGACTTCCTCGAGCCGGACTTCGTGTCGGTCAACAACGCGGCCGTCCGGACGAGCCGCACCACGATCTCGCAGCGCCGCCTCGTCGGCCTGTTCGCGCGCGCGACGATCGACTACAACAACTACCTCTTCGTCAACCTCGAGGGGCGGAACGACTGGACGTCCACGATCCCCACCGAACGCAACTCGTTCTTCTACCCGGGCATCTCGTCGAGCTTCGTCTTCTCGGATGCGTTCCCGGCGCTCGGCAACCTCTTGACGGGCAAGCTGCGTGCGGCGTACGCGCAGACGGGCAAGGACGCGCGTCCGTATGCCTACCGCCCGTCGCTGGAGTACAAGTCGACCTCGTATGGCGGCTACGGCTACGGCTTCTGGGGTCCGAACCTGAACCTGCGGCCCGAGTTCGCCCACTCCTACGAGTTCGGCACCGAGCTCGGCTTCCTCAACAACCGCCTCGGCATCGATGCCACCGTCTACCGCAAGGAGACCGACGACCAGATCGTCGAGAACATCCGCGGCAGCTACGGCACCGGCTTCATCCTCTTCAACCTGAACGGCGCCAAGACGCGCAACGAGGGGCTCGAGCTCACGGTGCGTGGCACGCCTTTGCTGGCGCGCAACTTCTCGTGGGACTTCATCGCCAACTTCGACCGCTCGCGGGGCAAGGTGATCTCGCTGCCGCACGAGCTGCCCGAGTCCTACAACTCCGACACCTGGCTGTATGGCAACGTGCGCAACGGCACGGCGCCGGGGCTCTCCACCCGCTCGATCACCGGCACCTTCTATCTCCGCAACGACCGGGGGGAGCTGCTGATCGACCCAACGACCGGTCTGCCGATCCGCTCGACGACCTTCATCGACGCCGGCTACGACCGCCAGCCGGACTGGACCCTCGGTCTGTCGAACACGCTCAACTACGGCCCTGCCTCGCTGACCTTCCTGTGGGACATCCGCAAGGGCGGCGACATCCTGAACGCCACGGAGCACTACCTCACGGCTCGTGGGCTGAGCACACGGACGCTGGACAGGGAGCAGCCGCGGGTGATCGAGGGAGTGCTGCGTGACGGCAGGGAAAACACCGCCAACCCGACGCGCAACAACATCGTCGTGATTCCGGCCATCGACAACGGCTACTACCTCGCGGCGAGTGAGGAGCTCTTCATCGAGCGGGACATCGACTGGCTGCGGCTGCGCGACGTGACGCTGAACTTCCTGCTGCCCGAGCGTCGCTTCGGACGGACCAGCGTCTTCGTCACGGGGACGGACCTGCTGCTCTTCACGAACTACTCCGGACTGGATCCGATCGTGAACGGAAACACCGCCGCGGTGGGCGGGTCGGGTGCCGTGGGCATCGACTTCGGCAACTTCCCCACGCCACGGGGCATCAATTTCGGGATCAGGACGAGCTTCTAACCATGAAAACACTACGCGTGGCACTACTGGTCGGCTCCCTGAGCGTGGTGGGGGGCTGTGAGAACTTCCTGGACGTCAACACCAACCCGAACGCGCCCCAGACGGTCGCGGCGAATCTGTACCTGGCGCCGATGCTCCACTGGCTGGTGGCCACCCGGCCCTGGGACGGGCGGTGGACCGCGCAGTATACCCAGCAACTCACGCAAACCACCGTGACGAACTGGGATCGCATGGGGTACGTCCCCGGCAGCGACGCGGGCGGCGAGCACTGGCGGACCGTCTACTGGGTCTTCGGGCAGAACCTGATCGACATGATGGAGATCGCCGAGCGGGAGAGGCGGTGGGACATCCTCGGTGTCGGCTACATCCTCAAAGCCTGGGGCTGGCAGGCCGGTGCCTCGCTGCACGGCGAGATGATCGTCCGGGAAGCGTTCGACCAGACCAAGTTCGCTTTCAGCTACGACGACGAGCAGTTCGTGTACCAGGAGGCCCTCCGGCTGCTCGACAGTGCGGTGGTGCACCTGCAGCGGACCGACGGCGCGGTGAGCGCCCAGTACCTCGCCCGCGGCGACCACATCTACAACGGCGACCGCCTGCAGTGGCTGAGATTCGCGCACGGTCTGCGCGCCATCACCCTGAACCATTTCTCGAATAAAACGCCGTACGACCCGGCGGCGGTGATCGCCGCCGTCGACGCCTCGTTCCGGAGCAACGGGGACGACGCGCTGCTGACGTTCCCGAACACGCAGAACGACGACCGCAACTTTCTCGGCCGCTCGCGCAACAACTTCACCTCCTTCCGCCAGACGCAGTTCGTGGTTGGCCTGATGGACGGGACGGTGTTCGGGGTCGAGGATCCGCGAATGACCCGCATGCTGTCGCCCTCCCCGGACGGGGAGTATCGGGGGCTGGATCCGAATTTCGCGGAAACGGCGATCCCGGTGAACCAGCGGCCGAACAATCCCTACGGCTATCCAGCCACTGGCGGTCTGCAGCAGCCGGGGCTGTACGTGTTCGCCGACCAGGCGAGGATGCCGGCCATGACCTACGCGCAGCTGCAGTTCGTCAAGGCGGAAGCTGCGTATCACAGGGGCGACAGGGCGCTGGCGCTGCAGGCGTACCGCGAGGGCATCTCGGCGCACATCGACTTCGTCAACGCCCGCAACCGCGACGACAATCAGTGGCCGACGCAGATCACGGCGGCGGAGAAGGAGGCGTTCCTCGCCGATCCGCGGATCGTGCCGACGAACCCGGCGGATCTGACGCTCACCCAGATCATGTCGCAGAAGTACATCGCGCAGTGGGCATGGGCATTCAACGAGCAGTGGATGGACATGCGCCGCTACCACTACACCGACGTCGATCCGGCGAGCGGCCGCCAGGTCTACCCCGGGTTCACCCCGCCGACGAACCTGTACCCGGACAACGCCGGGAAGCTGGTGTATCGCCTCCGGCCGCGCTACAACTCGGAGTACGTGTGGAACCAGGAAGGGCTCCGGCCCATCGGCGGGCTCGAGCTGGACTTCCATACCAAGCCGCTCTGGATCCTCCAACCGTGATCCGACCATGAACCTGTTTCGAGCATTCGCGGTGCTGCTGTGCGCCGCCGCGCTGGCGGCGTGCGAGGAGAACGCCATTCCGGACCTCACCGGTCCGATGCCCTCGGCCCGCATCAAGTTCTTCAACTTCGGCGTAGGCGCACCCGGCGTGAACTTCTACGCCAACGACACCAAGCTGACGGCGATCGCCTCCGCTACGGGAACCGAGTCGACGGTGGGGGTCAATTACGGGGGCGT
>JALZNB010000004.1 GCA_030857905.1 Actinomycetota bacterium | reverse complement strand
GCCGGGTGCGCAGCGCGTCCGCGTCGCGGGCGACGCGGGGTGGTTCGACGCCGACCGCCGGGTCGAGGCTGCCGGGGAGCAGACGTTCGCGCGGGGTGCGGCGGGGCAGCCCGCCACTGGTCGTGCTGTCCGGGGTGGACGTCGCGACCGCTTCCGCGGCCTGCCAACCGGAATCGGCGGCGAACTGCCAGCGGGCACCACGCAGGTCGAGGCCCTCGTCCGAGGCGTGCGCCGGGTCCGCGTGGTGCGGGCCCCGTGCTCGATGGACGCCACGCTGAAAGCTGGACAGCCGAGTGCGCAAGTCGTCGGCGTCCCGCTCGGGAACCGGTGCCGCACCACGTCCCTCGGCGCTGCCGGGCACCAGGTTCTGCCGGGGCGTGCGCCGGGGCAATCCCGAGTGGGTGAAGGTGTCCGGTTCCGCGACCGACACCGCGCGGGCCGCGGAGAATCCCTGGTCGGCGGCGAAATCCCAGGAACGGGCATCGGCGGCGGTGGAGTTCGGGTCGTCGGTGACGGCACGGAACCAGGCCGACACCATCTCGTCGAAGATGGGCGTGGTCTCGTGCGGGCCGGGAACCGAGGGCACTTCCGGCACCCGCGCGTGTACCAGAGTCGTGTCCCACCAACCGGAATCATCCGGCTCGGGCTCCTCGGACCCGGCCGAGGTGAACAGTGCCTCGACCGGTAGCGACGGGGACGGTGGCGCGGCGTGGGCGGGCCCCGACTCGACGTCGGACGGCTCCCGCCTCGGCAGCGCGAGCCGCTCCGGGCGAGGTGACTGCTCCCCCGGCTGGGGCGGGGTTTCCGGCAGAGCCGCGCCATCGCCCTTGGTGAGGGCGGTCAGCGGGCTTGGCACGGATGTTCCATTGGTACTCCGGCGCGGCAGTTCGTGCCCGTTCATGTGGCCGTTGCTGTGGCGATTGGTATGTCCGTTGGTGGGCGCCGTGGGGCCGTGACCGTTCGAGCGGGCACCGCCGTGGCCATTCGAGCGGGCACCGCTGTGACCGTTCGTCTGGCCGCGCACCTGTCCGTTGGGCGGAAGGGTTTCCGGTTCGACGACCGGCGGTTCGACGGGCGGTTCGACCACGGCGGAGGTGACGAGCTCGTCCGGGATGGTGATCTCGGCGCGCAGTCCCTGGTGGGCACCGGGTCGCAACCGGACCCGCACACCGTGTCGGGCGGCGAGCCGCCCGACCACGAACAGACCCATCCGGCGCGACGTCGAGGCGTCCACGGTGCCGGTGTCGGCCAGCCGCGCGTTGGCCTCGGCCAGTTCCCGCTCGGTCATGCCGATGCCCCGGTCGATCACCTCGATCCGGACGATGCCGCCGTCGGTGTGGTGGCTGGAGATCGTGACCTGTGTGGCGGGCGCGGAGAACGCGGCGGCGTTGTCGAGCAGTTCGGCGGTGAGGCGGACCAGGTCGCCGATCGCGTAGCCGACCACGAGCACGGTCGGCGGCGGCTGGATGACGACCCGTTGGTACTGCTCGATTTCCGACACCGCCGCGCGCAGCAGGTCACCGAGGTTGGCAGGCTGTTGGGGGCGGCGGGCCAGGTCGCTTCCGGAAAGCACCATCAGGTTCTCGTTGTTGCGGCGCATCCGGGTGGCGAGGTGATCGAGTTGGAAGAGGGTGGCGAGCTGATCGGCGTCCTCCTCGTCGCGTTCGAGTCGTTCGAGCAGTTGAAGCTGCCGCTGCACGAGCCCCTGGCTGCGACGGGACAGGTTGACGAACACGTCGGCGTAGTTGGCGCGCAGGCCCGCCTGTTCGGTGGCCAGCCTCAACGCCTGCTCGTGCACGGCGTCGAAGGCGCGGGCCACCTGCCCGATCTCGTCGCCGGAGTTCACCTCGACCGGTTCGACGGTGGGCGCGATCATGTTCTTCATGTCTTTGCTGTCGCGGATACGGGCGACCGCGGCCGGGAGCCGGTGTTCGGCGACATCGAGCGCGCTGCGCCGCAGCGCGCTGAGCGAGCGCAGCAGCTGACGACCAATGATGATCATGACTGCCGCCGCGGCGACGAGCGCGACGATCAGCACGACGGCCGCGATGCCCGCCGCGTCGCTCGCGGTGTCCTGCGACTCGGCGGAAAGACGCTTGATCTCGGTGCCGAGCTGGCTACTGACGTTGCTGATCCGACCGGAGGTCAGTTCGGAGGCGCCATTCCAGTCGACCGAGGTGATCGGCAACGGCACCCCGGCCGGAGCCGGTTGACCGACAGCGCTGTCGCCCACGGCCAGACGCAGCAACTCCAGGCGGTTGGCCACACCCGGCACCGACAGCAGGCGGTCGTACTCCGCTTGTTGCGCGGGGGTGGCGATCGCACGGAATTCGGCGGTCCGGTCGTCCAGACGGGCCTGTGACGACCGCAGCTCGTCGAGTTCGGCCGCGGACAGTCCGCCACGCGCGATACCGACACCGACAGTGCCCTGTTGGAAGTAGACCTCTTCCTTGGCGGCCTCCAGGTCGTGCAGCGCACCCGCCGATCCGGCCAGCGTCGGGTCGGCCACCTCCTCGGCGGCCGCGCGATCGAAGCCGATCAACGCTCGGATCACCGTGCTGTAGCCGGTGAGCGCGGCCGAGCCGTCGATCGTCGACTCGGCGACCTTGGCGCGCAGCGCGATGAGTTCGACGAAGCGCGCGTCGACCTCCGCGTAGCGGATTCTGGTGACCTCGTTGTCGAACCGGGCCCGCGCGACCGAGCGCACCAGCGCGTCCCTCGCGGTGTCGACACTCTGCCGCTCGGCGACGATCTCGAAAGCGACGTCGCGGGAGCCGGTGGTGAGCAGGATGGCCGCCTTGTTGCGCTCGCGCTGCAACCAGGTGAGCACCTTGCGCAGGTTGTCGTTGACCGCGACGAGGCGGTCGACCTGGCGGTAGGACTCGGCGCGGTCGATCTGAGCGCCGATCTGGAGCACGCCGAGGACGATCGCGAAGACGACGGGGACGAGGATGACGGCGCCGAGCTTGACCGGGATTCGCCAGTCCCGCCATCGGGTCAGGACTGACCACCTGGATCCGCGGGCTTCCCCGCCCGCGGTCCGGGCCCGGTGCGTAGCCGCGTTCGCGACAGCGGTGGTGGAGACGGTGTCTGTCACGCGCGTTCCTCCGCGGCGAACTCTGATCGCTCTCGGAATAACAGCCTCACCGCGCCGTTCTCCTTCCACGACAAATCATGGGCAGCACAGGGCACAACTGGGAACCGCTAGCGGTGGAACCACGTTTACCGAATGCGGGCCGCGCGGCGTCTCCCCATGGACACCGGCCGGACATCGACAACTTCGGTGAGAACTGCGGATGAAGCCTACCGCAATCCGACGATCTTGAAAGATATTCGACGACACGGCACTGACCAGCACAGACAACGAAATAGCGGCCGTTGAACGGTCCACGGCACGAAGTCGACGAGATCACGATGGCGCTTTAGTCACGCATTGGGGCAATGTGCATAACTTGATCGCTCGATCGGGTGAGCTTGCTCCCCCACCGGCGCGGTGCGTGAACCACAGTCAGGACAGCCACCCTGAGCTGCATAAACAGGATCATCTTGAGCGCTGGGCGTACCACGAGAGCCCACCACCGTCCACAGTAGGTGAGCATCACCCTGCCGTGTGCAACTTTCACAACGCAACGTGATGGCTGGATTCACTAATACGTGTGAAACTGGGGTCCACGCGTATCCGGACTCGGTCGCTATCGTTTCGTGATTGGCGGGTGACAGGCAAGAACTCGCATTAGGCCGATCCGGGAAGTCGTGGTTACTATGACGCCCGCCGACTGAAGGCAATGGCGGGCGA
>JALZNB010000624.1 GCA_030857905.1 Actinomycetota bacterium | reverse complement strand
GGCTCGCACTCCACGGAGTGCGAGCCTTCTCGTATGACCGCAGTTAGGCGTTGGGGCGCTTACCGTGGTTCGCGCCACCCTTCTTACGGTCACGACGCTTGCGGGCGCGCTTCGACATCGGTATCTCCTCACATTGACTGGGCGCGCACACCGACTGGCCCGTGGGCGCGCACCTTCGTGGACAATTTTGCCATGGCCGCGTTGTAGGTCGTCGCAGGGCCTTGTCATGGTTGGATTGCCCGGTGCGGTGACCGGATGCGGTCGCGTGCTGACAGATCCCGCTGCAAGGAGGAACCGGTCGATGGCCCACGAGATTCACGCCGAGATGGTCGCCAACGTGCTGACCGTGATCGCGCATGAGGGGCAGTCCCTCGCCGAGGGCGACACGGTCGTGATCTTGGAATCCATGAAGATGGAGATCCCGGTGTTGACCGAGTCCGATGGCACGCTGACCAAGCTCGCGGTCAAGGAGGGCGATGTCGTCCAGGAGCACGACCTGATCGCCGTCGTCGAATAGACCCCGCGTGTCGACGCTCTCCGACCTGCTCGCCGAGCACACCGGGCTTTCCGGCGGCGCGGTCGACCACCTGCAGATGGTGGTGGCCGAGTGGCAACTCATCTCAGACCTGTCCTTCGCCGACTTCCTGCTCTGGGTGCGGGTGACCGAGGGCGAGCCGGTCGACGAGCAGTACATCTGCGTGGCGCAGGCGCGGCCGATGACCGCGCCCACGGCGCATCCTGACGACACCGTCGGCAGTGGCACGACCGTCGAGCAGCACCCGCAGTTGCGCCGGTCGATCGTCGAGCGGCGGATCTGTCGCGAGGAGGATCCGCGCTGGCTGCTCGGCGTGCCGGTTCGCCGCGAGGCCATCCCTGTCACCTATAAGGGTGATGTGGTGGCGGTGCTGTCCAGGGAGACCAACCTGGCCGTGCCTCGGGTGCCCAGCGCGCTGGAGATCGCGTACCTGGGGATCGCGGGCGATCTGTGCCAGATGGTCGCCGACGGGTCGTTTCCGACCGCCGAACCGTCCCCGGACGTGCACACCAGCCCCCGGGTGGGGGACGGGCTGATCCGGCTCGACCCGGCCGGGGCGGTGGTGTTCGCCAGCCCGAACGCGTTGTCGGCCTATCACCGAATGGGGCACGCGGCCGATCTTGTGGGTGTCCGGCTGGCGCCGCTGACCCGGTCGTTGATCGCCGATCCCTTCGACGCCACCGAGATCGCGCAACGGATCACTCTCGCACTCGATGGCAAGCCGGGGATGCGCGCGGAGGCCGAGTCGCGGCGGGGCGCTGCGGTGCTGTTCCGTGCGCTGCCGCTGCTGCCCGGCGGCAAGTCGGCGGGGGCGTTGGTGCTGTGCCGTGATGTCACCGAGGTCCGCAGGCGCGATCGTGCGTTGTTGTCCAAGGACGCCACGATCCGCGAGATCCATCATCGGGTGAAGAACAACCTTCAGACTGTCGCAGCGTTGCTGCGCCTTCAGTCGCGGCGGACGAGCAGCCCCGAGGCCAAGGCGGCACTGGCCGAGTCGGTTCGCCGGGTCGCCGCGATCGCCATGGTGCACGAGACGCTGTCGACCTCCGTGGACGAGCGGGTCGACCTGGACGCTTTGGTGGACAAGGTCATCCCGGTCGTCGGCGATGTCGCCGTCGCGGAAAGCCATGTGCAGGTCCGCAAGTCCGGCCAGTTCGGCGTGGTGGCGGCCGAGGTGGCGACGCCGCTGGTGATGGTGTTGACCGAGCTTGTGCAGAACGCCGTCCAACACGCGTATCCGCCGGGGGAGTCGGGCGAGGTGGTCGTCACCGCCGAGCGGTCGGCCCGGTGGCTGGATGTGGTGATCGCCGACGACGGCCGCGGCCTGCCCAGTGGATTCTCACTCGAACGGACGAACGGCTTGGGGTTGCAGATTGTCCGGACCTTGGTCGAATCCGAACTGCGCGGCTCGCTGAGTCTCCGCAAACGCGACCCCAAAGGAACCGAAGCTCTACTCCGAGTCCCCCTCTCTCACCGCCGCTAACTGCGTAAACAACGCCGGACAAGCGGAGATCGAAATGAGATAGGGCAAGCGGGACTTACCGCGAATGATGACCAATGGCAAGGGGGCCGGGAGCGAAGCCCGCCAGGTGGGATGTGAGGGCCGCGCCCGCACGAGAAACAAAGAACAACCCCTGTCCGCGTTTTCCGCGGACAGGGGTTGCCCAGGTTCGTTCGTTCGTTCTCTTTGCTCAGGCGTTGCTGCGGGCCCGGGTCCGAGCGTTGCGGCGCTTCAGCGCACGACGCTCGTCCTCACTCATTCCGCCCCAAACGCCAGCATCCTGGCCGCTCTCGAGCGCCCAAGACAGGCAGTTGGAGGCAACGGGGCAGCGATTGCAAACGGCCTTCGCCTCAGAGACCTGCAGGATCGCCGGACCGCTCGTTCCCACGGGGAAGAACAGCTCGGGGTCCTCGTCACGGCAGGCCGCGCGGTGGCGCCAGTCCATTTCTGCTTGCTCCTCGCATCGGGCGCGTGGGGACGCGCCTATAATGGTCATCCGGTCGTCGGGGTGCTTGTGAATGCTTTCACGAACTGGCCGGATGTCAAGAGGTCTTCTGCGCCCGGTGGGTGAACTCACCCGAAAGATCGACGTCAACGGGCTGCGGCTGCGGAGAGCAACGATTTGGTATCGGGCGTTTCGCGTCCCGTCGTCCGCCTCCGCGCGACTCAGACGGCGACGGTCAGTGCCCCGGGGACCGAGGTGAATTCGACCTCGTGGCGTTCTCCGATGAGGTCTCCGTCGCATTGCAGCCGGACCGGTTCCACCGAGGTGACCCGGATCTTCTGCACGTCGTCGCGGCGCACCAGGTACTTGCCGTGCTGCTCGCCCCTGACGCTCAGCGCCTGGTTCAGGTGCCGCAGCACCGTCTGCGTCCGCAGCGTGCGTAGAGCGAACAGGCCGAGGCCGCTCTCGAAGGTGCAGCCGGGGTTGAGGTGGATCGGTCGGTTGCCGAGGTAGGTCCACGGGTCGGTGTTCGACACGAAGGCCAGGCGCAACCCCTCGATCGGGTCTTCGCCGGGAATCTCGACGGTCATCTCCGGCCGGGAGTGTCGCGGCATCGCGTAGCGGGCGATCGCCGAGCGGGCGTAGAGCGCGGGCCCGGTTCGCTTGCCCCGCTTGCGGTCCACGTCGGCGACGACGTCGGCGTCCCAGCCCATGCCCGCGTTGAAGGTGAACCAGCGGTGATCGTCGGTGCCGAAGTCCACCCGGCCGAGGCCGACCCGGCGGCTGCGGCCTTGTTCGAGCGCGACCAGCAACTCGTGCGTGGCCTCGACGGGGTTGCACGGCAGGCCGAGCGCGCGGGCGAACACGTTCGCCGAACCGCCGGGCACCACGCCCAGCATCGGGGTGGCGCCGGAGGGGCCGGTGGCGAGCAAGCCGTTGACGACCTCGTTGACCGTGCCGTCGCCGCCGTGGGCGACGACCAGGTCAGCGCCGTCAACGGCGGCTTGGGCGGCCGCGGCCAGCGCGTGGCCGCGATAGTCGGTCTCGACGACGTCGAGCTTCACCTGGCTGGCCAGCGCGTGCGCGAGCACATCGCGGCCACCCGGGGTGGTGGCGGTCGCCTGCGGGTTCACGACAAGGACAGCGCGCATTACCGCAGGGTAAGCCGGCGGCGAGACTCGCACCGGTTTCGCCCCACCCGTCCGGGGGAGCGCGGCATCATCCGATCGGGTCGGCCGTGATCGACATCGGCTCCTTCCAGCCCAGTGGCGTTCCCACGACCGGCGAGTGCACCCAGACGACCGTCTGCTCATCGATCCGCGAGGAACTGACGCTGATCCTCCCCTGCGGACGCGCGTAATACGACCGGCCGTCCGGGTGGCATACGATCGACGCCGTGTACGCACAGTGACGTGCCCTAGTGTCGGACAGGCCGACAATCACCAAGTCACCAGCCCTGCGACCCGGGAAGGCCATTGTGCGATTCGAGTCTGACGCCCCGCGCACTGTCCTCGGTGCGGGAGCCCTCGTGGCGGCGCAGGGCATCACCGGTCTGGTTTTCGCGGTGTTGCTGCTGTTCAGCGCGTTCGGTGGCAGTTCGACGCCAGGCAACAACGTCTACGGCGAGGCCGCCTACTTCGCGGTCATCGCGGGCGGCGTGCTCGCCTGTGGGGTCGGACTGCTCCTTGGCAAGAACTGGGCGCGGAGTCCGTCGATCGTGGTGCAGGTTTTGTTGGTCGGCGTGGCTTGGTACGCGAGCGGACCGTCAGGGCGGCCGGAGTTCGGCATCCCGGTCGGGGTGGTCTGCCTCGTGGTCCTGGTGCTGCTGCTGCGGACGTCGACGACGCGCTGGGCGCAGGGCGAACCCGAGGACTGACTTCGGTCGCCGTGTGACACGGTGATCACATGCGCGTCATTCCCGCGACCTCCGCCGACTGGCCGCGGATCTGGCCGCTGTGGCACCGCGTCGTCGCCGCGGGTGAGACCATCATGTGGGCCCCGGACACCGACGAGCCGACAGCGCGGGCGCTGTGGATGTCGCCGACCTCGGCCGAGGTTTTCATCGCCGAGGACGACGGCGAGGTCGTCGGCACGGCCATGCTCAAGCCGAACCAGCCCGGTCTCGGCGATCATGTCGCCAACGCGGCATTCATGGTCGACCCCGACCACACGGGCCAGGGCATCGGCCGCCTGCTGGCCGAGTACGTCGTCGGCCGGGCACGACAGCTCGGCTACCACGGGATGCAGTTCAACGCGGTGGTGTCAAGCAATGTCGGGGCTGTGCGCCTGTGGAAGCGGCTCGGGTTCGAGATCGCGGGAACGATCCCGAACGGCTTCCGGCACGCGACCCTCGGCCCGGTCGACATCCACGTGATGTATCGGGCGCTCTAACCTTCACCCAGGAGCGCCAGCGCGCCGTCGGCGAGTCGGTGGACTGTCCACTCGTCATTGGGCACCGCGCCGAGCGACTTGTAGAAGTCGATCGCAGGCGTGTTCCAGTCCAGGACGGTCCACTCCAGCCGGTCGTAGCCGCGTTTGACGCATTCCTCGGCCAGCGTCACCAGCAACGCCTTGCCCAGCCCCGACCCGCGCCGCGTCGGCCGGACGTAGAGGTCTTCGAGGTAGATGCCGTGCGTACCGCGCCACGTCGAGTAATTCAGGAACCACAAGGCGCAACCGACGACCGCGCCGTCCGCTTCGGCGACGTGCCCGAACAGCGCGGGCGCGTCGCCGAACAGCGCCGCGTGGAGTTGGTCGGCGGTCAGGTGGCACTCGTGTGGGGCCCGCTCGTAGTCGGCCAACTCGTGCACGAGTTCGACCACGGTATCCACATCGGACGGTTGAATGCGGCGGATTCTCTTGTCGGGCACGGTTTCTCTTATTCGCCGGAGGGGACGTTGAGGTGGTCGATCCGCGGCACCCCACGCTCGTCGCCGAGCACGGTGATCCCGGCGGCACCGAGGGCGAAGTGCACGCCGAAGGGCGCGGCCTGCCCGATCCACGCGGCGACGAGTACCCGACTGAAG
>JALZNB010000615.1 GCA_030857905.1 Actinomycetota bacterium | reverse complement strand
GTTCATGGTCGTGCAGGCCGCGTTGGCGACGGCGTTGACCGGTTTGGGCGCCGGTACGGACGTGCCCATCGGCACCGCCGTCGGTGGTCGCGCGGACGAACGGCTCGACCAGCTGGTCGGCATGTTCGTCAACACGGTGGTGCTGCGGACGAATACCGCCGGGGACCTCACATTCCGCGAGCTGCTGGCCAGGGTCCGTGCGGCGGATCTCGACGCCCACGCCCACCAGGACGTGCCGTTCGACCGGGTGTTGGACGCGGTCAACCCGGTCCGGTCACTCGCGCGGCACCCGCTGTTCCAGGTGTGCCTCACCCTGGACGAGTCCGCGCCCGACCTCACCCTGCCCGGCGTCCACTGTGGACCGAGTGCGCTGGTCGCCACCGACACGGCCAAGTTCGACCTTGAGCTCCTGCTCGGCATGGACCCGGAGGCCGGGGTGGCCGGGACACTCGTCTACGACGCCGAGATCTTCGACCACGCCACGGCCGAACGTGTGCTCGCGGTGCTGCTGCTGGTGCTCGACCAGGTGCTGGCCGAGCCCGACCGGCGCCTCGGCGCGCTGGAACTGATACCTGCGGCCGAGCGTGCCAAGGTGCTGGAGGAGTGGAGCGGCACGGCGCTGGCCGTCGCCGACCTGTCACTGGCCGGGCTGTTCGCGGACGCGGTCGCGTCCGTGCCCGACGCGACGGCGCTGGTATACGGGAATATTCGTCTGTCCTATATGGACCTGTCGGTGCGGGTGAACCGGTTGGCACACCACTTGATCGCCACTGGTGTCGACCGAGGTGACGTCGTTGGGGTGTTCCTCGACCGTGGCGTTGACTTCGCTGTCGCGGTGCTCGCGGTCGTGCGGGCAGGCGCCGGGTACACGGTGCTGGACCCGGAGTTCCCGGACGAGCGGTTCGCGACCGCGCTCGCGGGCGCGTCCGTCCGCACGGTGGTGACCGACGCCGCGCACGCCGACCGGATCTCCGGGGTGCACGCGATTCGATGGGACACCGAGGCCAAGGAGATCGCCGCGCGCCCGGCCACCGTGCCCGACCGTGAGGCCGCGCCGGATGATCTGGCGTGCGTGATGTTCACGTCGGGGTCGACCGGGCGGCCGAAGGGTGTCATGTCGTCGCATCGTGCGTTGGTGGGCTCCCTGCTTGGGCAGTCCTATGCGGACTTTGGGCCGGGTGAGGTGTTTCTGCAGTGTTCTCCGGTGTCGTGGGACGCTTTTTCGTTGGAGTTCTGGGGTGCGTTGGGTTTTGGCGGGACGGTGGTGTTGCAGTCGGGGCAGCGGCCGGAGCCTGCGGTGATCACCAGAATGGTTGCGGAGCATGGCGTCACCATGCTCCAGTTGTCGTCGAGTTTGTTCAATTTCCTTGTTGACGAGCACCCGGATGCGTTCGCCGGGGTGCGGTTGGCGTTCACCGGCGGTGAGGCCGCGTCCGCCGCGCATGTGACGCGGATCCGGGCCATCTACTCAGAACTGCGAGTCGTGAACGGGTACGGCCCGGCCGAGTCGATGGGTTTCACCACCACGCACGAGATCACGTCCGATGTGGACGGTGTGGTACCGATCGGCCGCCCGGTGCTGAACAAGCGTGTCTACGTGCTGGACGGTCGGTTGCGGCCAGTGCCGATCGGGGTTGTCGGCGAGGTGTATCTCGGCGGTGTCGGGCTGGCCCAGGGCTATGCGGGTCGTCCGGATCTGACCGTGGAACGGTTTCTCGCCGATCCGTTCACCGGCGAGCGGATGTACCGCACGGGTGACCTCGCTCGGTGGACGGTCGAGGGTGTGTTGGAGTTCGCGGGTCGGGTTGACGATCAGGTGAAGGTTCGTGGGTTCCGTGTTGAGCCGGGTGAGGTCGCGGCGTTACTGCAACAGCACGAGTCGGTGGCACACGCCGCGGTGATCGGGTGGGAGTCGACTTTGGTCGCCTATGTGGTCGGGACCGGCGTTGACGGCCATGCCCTGCGGGCGTGGATGGCCGAGCGCGCGCCGGACCACATGGTGCCGTCGGCGATCGTGTCGTTGGACCGTTTGCCGTTCACGGCCAATGGCAAGCTCGACCGCAAAGCCCTGCCCGCACCCGAGTTCACCGGGAAAACCGACGGTCGCGCTCCCCGCGACGCGCGCGAAGAACGCCTGTGCGGGCTTTTCCGTGAGGTCCTGGACATTTCCGCGCTCACCATCGACGACGGATTCTTCGACCTCGGCGGCCATTCCCTGCTCGCCGCCCGGCTCATCAGCCGCATTCGCACCGAACTGAATGTCGAGCTGACCATCCGCGACGTCTTCCAGGCGCCGACCGTCGCCGCGCTGGGCGCACGTGTCAGCAGCGCCACCACGCCCGTCCGGCGCCCCCAACTGCGGCGACGCACCCAGGCAGGCGCACTCCTCTGACCGGAGCACCGGCGAAAGATGCCGCTTTGCTGCCCGTCGCACCGCCGCTCACCGGCGGCCTCGGGAAATAGATTTACCCCAGGGCGGAAAAGGAAACGGGAAACCCCGGAAACCGCCGGAAACGAACCAACTGACCGAATCGACCGATGGAGCGAACCGTGAATGCTGTCCACACCTCCGTGGCCAACCGGGAGGATGTCGTCTGGTCGGTGCCCGAGGTGCCAGCGACGGGGACCGTGTCCCTGCTCGTGCTGCCCCACGCAGGCGGCAACGCCCACGCCTACCTCGAGTGGCGCGACCACCTGCCCGCCGACATCCGGCTCCTGATCGGCCAGTACCCCGGCCGCGGCGCGCGGTTCGCCGACGACCTGGCCACCGACATCGGCCATCTCGCGGGCCCCATCGTCGACTGCCTGCCGCCCGACACCCGCGACCTCGTCATCGTCGGACACAGCATGGGCTCGTTGGTCGCCTTCGAGATCGCCCGTCTGCTCACCGAGCGCGGCCGGTCGCCGCTGGCGTTCATCCCGTCGGCGTGCCGCGCCCCGCATCTCGCCAACCCCAGCCCCGTGCACCCGGAGCGGCTCGACGACGACGGGCTCGTCGCCGCCATCAAGGCCCGCGGCGGCACCGACGACGCCATCCTCGACGCGCCGGAGCTGCGGGAGATCATCATTCCGTCGATCCGCGCAGACTTCTCGATCGACGATGTCTACCGCTACACCGGCCCGGAACCGGTACTGCACTGCCCGGTCACCGTCATCGGCGGGGACTCCGACCCGGTCGTGCCTGCCGCCGCGCTGTCCGAGTGGGCCCGCGTCACCGACGCCGCCCACGCCGTCGAGCTACTGCCCGGTGGCCACTTCTACTTCCAGCAGCAGCTTCCCCGGTTCCTGGCCATGGTCACCTCGGTGATCAGGGACGCGGACGCGTCGCGCGGCTGAGTACTGAGATCACCCAACAGAATCAGGAGCGCAACGATGACCTCGACCGACACCATCGCCCCCGCCGGGCTCCGGCCGAGCCGTGAACCGGGAAAGCCACCCGTCGTCACGGTGTCCGGCATCACCGACATGGACCAGGCGAGGGCCTGGCTCGCCGACAACCTGCCCGCGATCCGCGCCGAGCTGCTCGACGCGGGCTGCCTGCTGATCCGCGGTCTACCGGTGGCGAGCACCGGTGACTTCGCCGTCGCACGGGACGTGCTGCTGCCGCGCCGCGCGAGCTACAAGGAGAAGGCCACCCCGAGGTCCGACTTCGGCGAGGGCGTGTTCTCCTCCACCGACCTCCCCGCCGCGCAGCCGATCCGCCTGCACAACGAGAACAGCTACACCCTGGACTTCCCCGGCGTGCTGCTCTTCGGCTGTCTGACCGCGCCCGAGGAGGGTGGCGCCACCACCGTCGGCAGCATGCGCGAGGCGCTGCGCTTGCTGCCAACCGAGCTGCGGGAGCGGTTCGAGCGCACCGGCTGGCTGCTGGTCCGCAACTTCTCCGAGATGGCGGGCCTGCCGTGGCACAAGAGTTTCGCCACCGAGGACCCGAAGGTCGTCGAGGAGTAC
>JALZNB010000613.1 GCA_030857905.1 Actinomycetota bacterium | reverse complement strand
CGCCGGCGCCGCCGCGCGGCGGCGAGACGGTGCCCAGCCCGGACACCCGTGTCTTGCCTGGTGGCGAGGGGGCCAACACCGCGGTCGCCGCGCGGATGTGTCGTTCATCGGTGCGTTTGGGCGGGATGCCCATGGCGATCTGTCGGTCGAGTCCCGGCATGTGGCCGGGGTTCGCACCGATGGAGTCGGCCGAGTCGGGTGGACGATCTACATCACCGTTACGGGTGACGGCGAGAACTCGACGGTCGTGGCGCCGGGGGCGAATCCGGCCCCAACCTCCGCTGGAGCGACCCGACTTCTGGTAACAATCAACCCGCGCGGTTCGAGAAGACGGAACGCCCAAGGGGTCGTGGCACGGACGCGGGAGAGCACGTGAGGCAGGACAACGCGCTGGAGGACACCTTCGTCACCTCCGTGCGTTCGAGTCTCGACGTCGAGCACGCGCTGAAGGGTTCGGGCAGGCTCCGCCGTGGCCCGGACAAACAGCGCGAGGATGGTGACAGGCTCGAAGTCGTCGCCGCGGTGGCGATGGTCGCCGCGCTGGTGTTGCTGCTGCTGTTGGGCACCTCTGTCATCAGCTACGACACGATCTTCCTGCCGGTGCTCGTCGGTGTGCCGATCAGCGTCTGCGGTCTGCTCGGTCTGGTTTTCGTCGAGACCGGGGCACTGAGGCTGCCGGCGCGCACCGGGCGCTCACGCCTCACGCTGGTCGCCACCCGACTCGCGCTCGCCCTGGTGCTCGGCGGGGTGGTCGCCGCGCCCTGGCTGGTGCAGGCGACCGAGTCCGCCGTCGTCGAGAAACTGCGCGCCGACTACGTCGACCGCGTACCCGCGATGCGTGAACTCAACGACCGGGTGAGCACGGCCGAGGCAGACCTCGCGCAATTGGCAGGCCCTCGGGAGCAAGCCCGCCGTTTGGTTGAGCAGAAGCGGGCCGAGTACGTCGACGCCTACGACGCCGTGACGTCCGGCACCGAGAGCGCCCAGGCGCGACGCGCGCAGATCGCCGACCGACTCCGTGAGCAATGGCAGGCGGCGCAGATGGCCTACGACTCCCTTGACGCGGCCTGGCGTGAGTCGAGCGACAAACTCGATGCCGAGCGCGCCGAGGCCGCCCGACTCGACGCGTCACTGCGCTCGGCACCCCGCGAGGAGATCCGACCAGGGGCGGGCGGTGAGATCAGCGCGCTGGAACAGGTGGTGTCCTGGCCGGTGGCGCTGGCGGCCATGGTCGCGTTCCTCGTTCCGGGTCTTCTGGTGACTCTGCTGGTCCGCACCGGTCAGCGTGGCACCGTCGCCCGGTGGAAGAGGCCGGAAAGCTCGCGGCCGTAGCTCGCGAGGTCGATCTTGGGGTCGTTGGCCTGGCGCAGCGCGGCGCCGTCGATGCCGAGGCGGATGGTCTGCGCCGTCACCGCGATGTCGAACTCGCCGAACACGTCCGCGCGCTGTCCCTGGCGCAGTTGCCGTTCGAGATCGCGGTCATCAGGACTGTCTGGGTCAGGTCGTTCTTGTCGGTGACGTAGTACGAGAGCATCCGGGTGCTGCTTATCCCGGCTTGCCGAGTGATCCGGTTGAAAGTCAGGTGCCGACCCGTCGCGCGGCGAGTCGCAACTCCCCGCGCACAGCCGAGATCAGCGGATGCTCTTCCCGGCCGCGCCGCACAGCCGCGAACACCCGCCTGGTCGGCGGGTCCCCGGCGACCGGCACGACCCGCGCGGGATTCACCCCACCGAGCGCGGTCCTCGGGATCAACGCCACACCGACACCGGCGGCCACCAGCGCGGCCTCGGCGGTGAAGTCGTCGGACGTGTGCGTGATCTTCGGCACGAAACCCGCGTGCTCACACGAATGCAGCAACACATCACGGCACGGGTTGCCCGGCGCGGGCGCCACCCAGTCGGCGTCGGCCAGGTCCGTCAACGACACCGTCGGCGCCCCGATGAGCGGGTGCCCAGGGGGCAACACGGCGTCGAAGGGCTCGGCGTAGAGCGGATCACGCACGATGCGCTGATCGTGCTCGGCGGGCGTCGCCCGGTACCGCATGGTGATCGCGATGTCGATCTCGCCGTCGAGCAACATCGGCAGGCTTTCCTGCCCCTCCGCGTCGCACACCAGCACCGAAACTCCCGGCGCCGACGCCCGCAGAGCGGTGATGGCGGGCGCCACGACCTGCGTGATCGCCGAGGCGAACGCCGCGACCCTGACCCGCCCGCCGGAGCCCGCGGCGAACGCCGCGAGCCGCGCCTCGGCCCGG
>JALZNB010000608.1 GCA_030857905.1 Actinomycetota bacterium | reverse complement strand
CCCCACGGGTAACCCGGCGAAGGTCACCGGCCTGGCCGACTTCGCCAAACCCGAGTCGAAGATCGCGCTGTGCGCCGAGAAGGTCCCCTGCGGCGCGGCGGCGGCGAAGGTGTTCGCGACCGCCGGGATCGTCCCAGCGCCCGACACCTTGGAACAGGACGTCAAAGCGGCATTGGCCAAGGTGCGGCTCGGCGAGGTCGACGCGGCACTGGTCTATCGCACCGACGTCAAGGCCGCGGGCGACGAGGTCGAAGGCATCGAGTTCCCCGAAGCCGACCAGGCGATCAACGACTACCCGATCGCCGCGCTGGCGGAGGCACCCAACAAGGCGGGCGCGAAGGCATTCCTCGACTTCGTCCTGTCCGACAAGGGCCGGTCGGTCCTGACCGAGGCGGGTTTCGACTCACCGTGAGGACCGCGCGCAGGGCACGGCGGGGGCGGCTGCCCGCCATCCTCGTCGTACCCGCGCTGCTCGGGCTCGCGTTTCTGGTGATCCCCCTGGCCGGGCTGCTGCTGCGGGCTCCATGGCGGACCCTTCCCGGCCGGCTCCTCAGCGCCGAGGTCGGGGAGGCGTTGCGGCTGTCGCTGGTGTGCGCGAGTTTGGCCACGGTGATCTGTCTGGTGCTGGGCATTCCACTGGCCTGGCTGCTCGCGCGCGGTGAGGTTCCCGGGCGCGGTCTGCTGCGGGCCCTGGTCACCGTGCCGCTGGTGCTGCCGCCGGTGGTCGGCGGAGTCGCGCTGCTGCTGATGCTGGGCAGGCGGGGCCCGATCGGCCAGTACCTCGACTCCTGGTTCGGCATCTCGCTGCCCTTCACCACGGCGGGGGTCGTGTTGGCCGAGGCGTTCGTCGCCATGCCATTCCTGGTGATCTCCGTGGAGGGCGCGCTGCGTGCCGCGGACCCACGCTACGAAGAGGCCGCGGCCACCCTCGGCGCGTCGCGCTGGCTCACCTTCCGCCGGGTCACGCTGCCGTCGATCGCACCGGGCGTCGTCGCGGGCACCGTGCTGTGCTGGGCGCGCGCGCTGGGCGAATTCGGCGCCACCATCACCTTCGCGGGCAACTTCCCCGGCGAGACGACGACCATGCCGCTCGCGGTGTACCTCGCCCTCGAATCCGACCCGGACGCCGCGATCGTGTTGAGCGTCGTGCTGCTCGCGGTGTCCATCACCGTGCTGGCCTGCCTGCGCGACCGGTGGATCAGCGGAGTCCGATGAGCGTCGACGCCGACCTTCGGATCACCCAGGGCACCTTCCGCCTCGACGTACGACTGCGTGTCGACCCCGGCGAAGTGGTGGCCCTGCTCGGCCCCAACGGCGCGGGCAAGACGACGGCGCTGCGCGCGCTGGCCGGTCTGCTTCCGTTGTCCGAAGGGCACATCCGCCTCGACGACCACGTCTGGGACCGGCCGCCCAAAGTCTTCGTCCCACCCGAACACCGGCCGGTGGGCGTGGTCTTCCAGGACTATCTGCTCTTCGCGCACCTGTCCGCGTTGGAGAATGTCGCGTTCGGACTTCGCGCCAGGGGCACTGCCCGCCACGCCGCTCGCGCACAGGCGCTCGCCTGGCTCGACACCGTCGGACTCGCCGACCACGCGAACACCCGTCCCCGCGCGCTGTCCGGCGGCCAAGCCCAACGGGTCGCGCTGGCACGGGCGCTGGTCACCCGGCCGAAACTGCTGCTGCTCGACGAGCCACTGGCCGCCTTGGACGCGGGCACTCGGCTGCGCGTCCGCGCCGAACTCGGTCGTCATCTGCGTGATTACGACGGGCGCGCGCTGATCGTCACGCACGACCCGCTCGACGCCATGGTGCTCGCCGATCGGCTCGTGATCATCGAGAACGGCCGCGTGACGCAACAGGGTCCGCCCACCGAGGTCGCCAGGCGCCCGCGCACCGACTACATCGCCCAGCTCGTCGGCCTCAACCTGCTTCGTGGCCACGCCAACGGAACCACCGTCACGCTGGACACCGGTGGCGCTCTCATCGTCGCCGAGCCCGCCACCGGACCCGCCCACGTCGCCTTCCCGCCCTCGGCGGTCAGCCTGCATCCCGATCGACCGACCGGAAGCCCGCGCAACACCTGGCCGGTCACCGTGATCGGCGTCGAACAACACGCGCACACCGTCCGAGTGCACGTGGACGGGGCTCCATCGGTGCTGGTGGACGTCACGGCGGCGGTCGTCGCCGAACTACGCCTCACCCCGGGTACCCACCTCTGGGCCGCGCTCAAGGCGACCGAGATCCAGACCTACTCCGCCTGAGGAGGGCCGCCCGCCCTGCGCAGCGTTTCGGTGAGCTGCGCGAGGAACTTCGACAGCTCGGTCACCCGGTTGTCGACTTCGGCGATTCTCGAGTGGAGGTTCGCGACGATCCGCGCCCGGTCGGTGTCGGGCGCGCCATTGTCCCAGGTGTCCACCAGCTCCCGGATCTCGTCGAGCGGCAGACCGAGGTACTTGCCCCTGGCGATGAACCGGAGCCGCGCGATGTCGTGATCGGTGTAGACGCGGTGTCCGCGCGGCGCGCGGGAGGCGGCCGGGAGCAGGCCCATGTGCTCGTAGAACCGGATCGTGGAAGGCGGGAAGCCGGTGATCCCGGCGAGTTCGCTGATGCCGATCTCCAACACGGTGTCCGGACACGCCTTCCGCACGGATCGAGAGCCGAGCACGCGAGCACGGCGAGCCGCCCGGGGCAATGGACGGCCCGCCGACCCAGGTCAGGAGCAGTTCGGGTCGCCACACTCCGGCGCACTGCCGTTGGCGGTCGCGGGAACGGTGGCCAACACGGTCTCGGGGCGCACGGCCCTGCCGATCACCATGGCCTCGATGAACTCCCACGCGCCCGGCATCAGGGTCTCGTCGAGATCGGTGATCTCCAATGAGGACGAACGCAGCGTCTGAAGCGTCGGCCGGTTGCAGTGGCACTCGTTGCCGAACCAGTACCAGCCCTTCTGGACGATGTCCTGCTTGCGCGCCACCTTGGGGTCGGTGTTGCGCACGTGCTCCAGGAACAGGTACTGCCCGCCCGGCTTGAGAACGCGCTCGATCTCCCTGAGCACGACATCCGGGTCGGGCACCGTGCACAGGATCATCGCGGCGGCAACGGTGTCGAAGCTGGCGTCCGGGTAGGGCAGCTTCTCCGCGCCTGCCACGGTGAGCTGGACGCGCTTGGGGTAGTGGCGCACCTTCTCTTCGAGCTTGCTCACCATGGGCGGGTACGGCTCGGTGAGGATCAGCTCACTGACGGCGTCGGGGTAGTGCGGCAGGTTCAGACCGGTTCCGGTGCCGAGTTCGATGGTGCGGCCGTAGGCGGGCTTGAGCATCTGAGCGCGCTTCTCGGCCAGGCCGTGCTTCTCGACCCTGGCCAGGAACCGGTCGTACATGCCAGCGAAGACGTACTTGCCCCACGTGGCGTTATATGCCTTCTTCAGTAGGTTTGCCATGCCAGCCCTCCAAGCGACGGCGGCGGACACCGGCCGCGATAACGCGGTCGGGCCGAGCGCCAATCCATTCGTACGAACGATGTCTCTGAATTTCTCGGATACTGCGTTTCAGGTTCGACGAGTGGTGTCGACCCCTATTTTCCTGATGTGAGCACGGGGGTTGCCGGTCGCGTCAGCGCTCCCCCGATCGTGCGCCTGCGCGTTCACGTCGTGCTGTCGCTCGTAGTGTCGTAGTTGAACCCGGCTTCAAGTCAACCCCGGACGACAACTCCTGCACAGGTTGGCTAGTTGACACGAACGGCCCTATTGGTGCCGACAATCGAGACAGTCAACCATGACACTCAGTGAGCATATTGGCGAATGTACGACAAAATTAGGCCAATCAGGTGAGGCGTGCACCACAAGATTGCCTTCGCTGGTTACATCCCCCTAGGTTCGGCCCCGCCAGGCAGGCAGTCGCGAGCCCCTGGTTGCCGTCTATTCGTCGAAACACCCACTCCCGCCGCTCCGGCGTGGTGCGTAGCGCGAAAACGCCGCTGACAACGCCGCCGAATGGCCTATTTATCAAGTCTCGTTAACAAGGGGTTGACATGTCAGAAACAAGCGAGGTCGGATTACCCGCCGGTCGCGGAGCCGCGACGACGGCTACGGACAAACCGGTATTCCCCGGCCGCAGCCTGCTCCCGGTCACGGCGTCCTGGTGGACATCGGTCCTCGTGGCCACCGGGGCGTCGCTCATGGTCGCGGTGTCGCTGGCCGAGATGGCCGCCGAGGTCGGCAACGCCTCCATCTGGATCTGGATCGTCACCGCGTTGGTCGGCGCGCTCCAGTGTCTGCTGATCGCCGAACTGACCTCCCGCTTCACGAACCGGGCCGGTGGCACCGCGCAGTTCGCCTATCGGGTCGCCGCGAACGGGTCGCCCACCCTGGGCGCGCTGTCGTCGTGGTCCTACTGGTTCGCCTGGACACCGGGTATCGCGGTCAATCTCATCCTCGCCGCGACCTACCTCAAGTCGGCGTTCTGGCCCAGTGGCAACGTGATCCTGATGGCCTGCCTCATCGGGGTCGTGCTCTACATCGTGACGGCGATGGGATTGCGACTGTCCACAATAGTCAACACGGCGCTCGCCGTCGTGGCGCTCGGCGTCGTCGCCGTAGTGGTGCTGACACCGGTCTTACACCCTGAATCATTCGACATGGCACGGGTTCTACCGACCGAACTGCCCGCGGACGCCCCCCAAGGTTTCTGGGGTGTTCTCGGGATCATTCTCAAGTGGACGTTCATCGCCACCTGGGCGGCCTATGCCGCCGAGATGGCATCGACGGTGTGCGCCGAGATCCGCAATCCCGCGCGGCACATGCGGCGGGTCATGTCCGTCTCGGCGGGTATCGCCGTCGCCGCGTTCACGCTGATTCCGGTGGCACTGTTCGGTTTGGTCGGCGTGGAGGGGCTGCAACGCGACCCGTTCACCGTGTTCGCCGAGGTCGGCGGCATCACCTTCGGACCTGCCGGTGAACGCATCGTCGCGATCGGCTTGGCCGCGGTCCTCATCCTCGGCGCGGAGATCTTCATCATCGGCTCGTCGCGAACCATTCACCAGATGGCGCAGGACGGCCATCTCCCCCGGGTCTTCGGCAAGGTCAACCGTCGAGGCGCACCGGTGGGCTCGATCGCCGGGGACGCCGTCGTCATCATCATCATGCTGTTGGTGTTCGGCACCAAGGTAGTGAGCGTCGTCGCGGCGGCCACTTTCGGCTACCTCATGGTGTTCGTGCTGCTTCCCTTGGCCTACTTGACTTTGCGCAAGCATCCCGGCGGCGACCCGGAGGGTTTCCGGCTGGGCAGGCCATTCGTCGCCGTCGCGATCGGACTGGCGCTGTTCAACGCGGTCCTGTTGGTGTTCGGCGGTCTGCAATGGGGAACCGAGGTGATCATGGTTGGCCTCGGTGTCACACTCGCGGTGATCCCGATCTCCTACCTCACCCGGATGTCGCGCGCTCGCGCCGACGCGCGCGCCACCGAGAAGCCTTAGCACTCAAGCGAACCATGGCCAAGCCGCCCCGGGATCAACCGACCGCGGCCGGAAGCCAGTGGCGTGAGGCGAAACGCTCGGCTGGAAC
>JALZNB010000591.1 GCA_030857905.1 Actinomycetota bacterium | reverse complement strand
GGTGGTTGGCCGGATATTTCTTCCGGCCAACCACCTTCGGCTTCGGTAAGGCTTGACGTCCCCTCGGAATGTTCGGCGACAGACAGTCAGGAATGTCTGCGAGGTTTTCCGCGCTTGCCGCTGTGCGGTGCGCCGGAACCGCGCCGCCTGCCGCCACCGGTCGACTTGCCCGCCGCCGCTTTCCGTTTGCCGGCATCGGGCCGCTCGGGTTTCACCGGTGCGGGCACCGGCGGGCGCCCCCGGGTGCTGTTGTCGGTCCGGCCTCGGACGATCCCGATGAACCGCTCGATCACGTCGGTGGTCTCGTCCTCCAGCCACGACAGTGCGACGCGCGACTCGGGAGCGTCCGAAACCGGCCGGTAGGTGAGGTCCCTTCGGTGGTGCAGTCGGGCGAGCGACTGCGGGACGACGAGCAGTCCCACTCCCGCCGCGACCAGTTCGATGGCGTCCCCCGTCGTGGCGGGGCGTTCGATCGCCCGCTGCCCGGGCGGCCACTCCCAGCCGAGGGTGTCGTCACGGGGGTGCAGCACGACGCCGTCGACCAGGTCGGTTGTGGACACCTCGTCGGCCGCGGCCACGAGGTGATCCTTCGGGACCACCACCACCGTCGTCTCGGTGTAGAGAGGTATCGCGTGCAGGCCAGCCTGATCGACGGACAATCGCAGAAGAGCGGCGTCGGCACCGCGGTCTCGCACCAGGTCGGCGGCGTCGGCCGCGGCCACCTGGACGAGGGTCAGCGGAAGCTCGGGTGAGCGCTCGTTCCAGGTCCGCACCCACTTGGTCGGGGTCACCCCCGGGACGTACGCGAGCCTGAATGATGGAGGTACGTCCGGGCCGGTCACGCGGCCAGATTACCGGGCGTGCAGGGAATTGGCGTACACGCCCGATACCCTGGACGTCATGACGTCGCACAAGACCCCCCAGACGATGAAGCCCGCGACCGCGGCGAAGAAGCTGGGCGTGTACCTCGAAGCCACCCCCGCGCAGTTCCAGGAGGGTGTCGTCTCGCGCGACGAGTTGAACGCCCTGCAGGCCGATCCGCCCGAGTGGCTGCGCGAACTGCGCCGCAACGGCCCGCACCCCCGGCCGGTCATCGCGGCGAAACTGGGAATCTCCATGGGCGGCCTCATGCGGGCGGGACTCACCGACCCGCTCACCACCGAACAGGTCGAGGCGTTGAAAGTGGACAGTCCCGAGTGGCTGCAGCGTGAACGCGCCACCCAGGCCGAGGTTCGGAAAGAAGCGGTGCGGGTCAAGGCGCAGAAGGTGGAACCCCGTCGTCCGCGCTCCTAGACGGACAGGGGGCTTCGGGGTTTCACCCGGTGTGGTCGGGCATCCCGGTGGCGCGGACGAGGGCGTCGGCGACCATTGCCATCGTCGTGCGTGCGCGGACCGGGTCCTCGGTGAGGAAATAATGGTCGGCGCGCGGTGTCCGATCGTGTGTGACCGCGACGCCCGCCTCGCGTAAGCGAGTCACATAGCGTTCGCCGTCGGACCGGAGGATGTCCCGTTCCGCGGTCAGTACGACCGCGGGTGGCAGGCCGGACAGGTCCGGGGCGAGCACGGGCGAGGCGTAAGGATGCGAGCGCGTCGCCGGGTCCGGGAAGTAGACGCGCCGGACGAGTTGGCGCAGCGAGCGCGAGACCATTCCCGGATCGCCGGGCGGCAGGTCCGAGGCGAGGTCGAGCGCGGGGACCCCCAGAATCTGCAGCACCGGGCGGAACGACGCGGTGTCGCGCGCCTGGAGGCACACCGAAGCGGCCAGGCCGCCACCGGAGGAGAACCCGCCGACCGCGATCCGGTCACCGTCCAGGCGCAGCTCCGCGCCGCCGCCCGCCGCCCAGGCCGCGACGTCGTGACACTGGTGTTGAGCCACCGGATAGGCGACGTAGGGGCCCGCGCGGAAGTCGACATCGAGTACCACCACGCGCGCGGTGGCCGCGATGTAGCGACACCACCAGTCATCCATCTCGGGAAAGCGCATCATCCACGCGCCGCCGTGGAAGTGCACGTAAGCGGGCGCCCCGTCACCGAGCCCGGAAGGACGGTAGACGTGCACCGGAACCCGGCCGTGCCGGGTGTGCGCGCGATGAACCCGCGGTTTCGGCAGGTCCGACCCGGCGAAGCGCAGATTTTCCCCGTAGCGCACTGTCCATCGAGCGCAGGCATGCATCAGCATCGTCAGCACTCGGTCGTCGAATCGCACCCTGTGTGTTCGGAGCGGCGGCCACTTCGGATTCCGTAGACGGCGGGCCACACGCGAGTCGGCCGGAGTCCCTTGGTGCCGAGATTCAGATATTGCGAAGTACGGAGACGACGGTGCCCAGGACGGTGGCGTTGTCCCCATCGATAATGTCGTAATCGGGATTGCGTGGTTCGAGGTAGACGTGGCCATTGCGGCGGCGGTACACCTTGACGGTCGCCTCGTCATCGATCATGGCGGCGACGATCTGGCCCGAATGGGCCTCGCTTTGTTGGCGGACGACGACGATGTCGCCGTCACATATCGCGGCGTCGATCATCGAGTCGCCGCGTACCCGCAGACCGAAGACACTGCCGCGCCCGGTGAGCGCGCGGGGCAGGTTCAGGATGTCGTCGAGGTGTTCGTCCGCCGAGATGGGAGCGCCCGCGGCGATGTGGCCGACCACGGGCACGGGCACCGAGTCATCCTCGGACCGCCGCGTGGGGGAGTCGGGCAGGAACGCGCGCACGTCGATCGGTCGGGACATGGTGGTGCCGCGGCGCAGAAATCCCTTGTCCTCCAGGCTGGTCAAGTGTTTCGACACCGACGACGACGACCGTAGGCCGACTGCGTCACCGATCTCCCGGGTGCTCGGCGAATACCCGTGCCTGATCACCCAATCCTGAATGGTGGCCAGGATTCGCTGTTGCCGCGGGGGCAGGGTCGAGGTGTCCATATGCTCGAACGCGCCAAGATCATGGTGAACGGTCACCCACGCAATGGTAAAGCCACGCACCCGGACCAGTTCTGGCCGGTCACCAAGGCCGCGGGTGCGCGCTGGTTGTTTCGCTGTCGTCAGGGGTGACCGCGCACACCGGTCGATTCCGTCTTCGGCGAATGGCATCGACGCAGACGGGGGCTCGGTATCCGCCCGGACCGCGGGCGGAACCGGTGTGGCGGGCAGGGCGCTGGGGCCCGTCGGTCAGCCCGAGAACGACGCCAGCTTGGGCTTCTTCCCGCCCTTGGCGCCCTTGGCGGCTTTGACCGGGGGTGCCTCGACGACGGTCTGGCTCGCCTGGTGCGCCTCGATGATCGCGGCGGGGATGCGGCCGCGTTCGGAGATGTCGTGGCCGTTCTCCCTGGCCCAGTCCCGGATGGCCTTGGTCTCGTCCTTGCTGCGGCCCTCACCGGCGGTGCGCGCGGCCGTGCGCTTGACCCTGCCGCCGGTGCGCCGGGCGGAGGCGACGAAATCGGCCAGCTCGTCGCGAAGCCTGGCGGCGTTGGACTCGTTGAGGTCGATGTCGTACTCGATGCCGTCGAGGCTGAACTGGGTGGTGACGATGTCGTCACCGGTGGTGCCGTCCAAGTCGTCGAAGAGTTGGACGATGGTCTTCTGAGCCATGGGAATACCTCAACGTCGAAGTCAGTGTTCGGAGTGGACCGAGAACAGCTTAACCGGCGACGCCTTCGTCGCTTTACGGCTGTGCTTCGACTTGTCCGTCAGGCTCGCCGACTGGCTCACATCCAGAAGAGAATGCCATGGTGGCGTCGACCGAAGGTTTAGACCGCATCTCGTTTGGGGTTGTTGACAGGCAGGCGATAGTGTTGATCGCTTATGAGCGATGTGGAGAAGTGGTGTCCAGAGCCGTTGTGGCTGCTGGCGCAGCCGTTACTGCCTGATGCGCCG
>JALZNB010000571.1 GCA_030857905.1 Actinomycetota bacterium | reverse complement strand
CGAACGGCCGCCTCGCCGCCCGCGCCGACCGGGCGCGACGACACCTCGGCGCCACGGGCGGCGATGTCGGCGAGCGCGTCGCGGTCGGCTTTGGCGACGAGGTTGCCGCGCAGGGTGCCGCCCATTTCGATGATCAGCGGCAGGAACGCCCGCAGCAGCTTCAGCGCGCCGACCCAGCCCGGCACGTGGACCGTGCGGTCGCGCCGCAGGATGCCCTGTTCCAGCCGGTCGAGGGCGAGCTCGATCGGGTACGTCCTGCCGATCGGTCCCGGCATGGCCGAGCGCAGCGGGCCGAACACGGGGTGTTCGTTGGCGCCGCGCACCAGGTCGGTGTCGATCCAGCTCGGGTGGGCGACGCCGACGCGGACACCGAGGTGGCGGACCTCGGCGCGCAGGCTGTTGGCGAACGCCTCCACCCCCGCTTTGGCCGCGGCGTACGCGGCCATCGCCGGGGCGTGCGCGATGGCGGCCATGGACGACACGACCAGCACGTAGCCCTTGCGGTCGATGACGTGCGGCAGGGTGACCCGCACTGTTCGCCACACCCCGAGCAGGTCGACCTCGATGGTGCGTTCGAACGCGGCCGGGTCGATGGAGCGCACGAAGCCCGCCGCCGCGATGCCCGCGTTGGCCACCACGATGTCGATGCCGCCGAACCGCTCGACGACGCCCTTCGTCGCGGTCTCCATGGCGGCCCAGTCGGTCACGTCGGCCTCGAAGACCGCCGCGTCCGGTCCGCACCGGGCGGCGATCTTCGCCATCTCGTCCGGTTCCAGTCCGACCAGGGCGACCTTGGCCCCGCGCGCGGCGAGCCGGGTAGCGAGCCCGGCGCCGAAGCCCCGGGCGGCGCCGGTGATCAGGATGACTTTGCCGTCGACGCGCTGGGTGCGGGCCAGCAGGTTCGTGATGCCCATCGGTGCCTCCTGGAACGAGTCCGTTCTCGGCACCGTACCCCAACTTACTGCGAGTAAGCTACCGCGAGTAACAGGTAAATTCAGCCTGCCGTTTCGCTCAGCGCGGCGACCTCGGCAGTGGTGAGCACCAGCGTTGCGGCAGGCAGGAGGTCTGCGAGCTGCTCTGGGTTACGTGCGCTCGCGATAGGTGCGACAACGTTGGGCTGTGCGGTCAGCCAGGCCAGCGAGACGGCAGCCACGGTCGTCGAGTGCGCTGCGGCGACCTGATCGAGTACGGCCAGCACGCGCTTGCCGCGCTCGTCGAGGTAGGCGGACGCGGCGCCCGCGCGCGGACTGTCGCCCGTGGCGTCGACGTCGCGGTACTTGCCGGTCAGGAAGCCCTTGGCCAGCGCCCAGTACGGGAACACGGCGAGACCTTCGCGGGCCACCAGATCGCCGTATTCGGTCTCGTAGCCGGACCGCTCGACCAGGTTGTAGTGCGGTTGCAGCGCCACATAACGCGCGAAGCCCTCGCGGTCGGAGATCGCGAGCGACTCGGCCACCCGCGCGGCGCTGAGGTTGGACGCGGCGATGTGGCGGACTTTGCCCTCGCCGACCAGCGCGTCGAACGCGGCCAGCGTCTCCTCGATCGGGGTGCTTTCGTCGTCGTAGTGCGAGTAGTAGAGGTCGATGTGGTCGGTGCCGAGGCGCTTGAGCGAGCCTTCCGCCGCAGCCTTGACGTTGCCTGCCGACAGGCCCGTGAAGCCTTCGAGCGCGGACAGTTTGGTGGCGATCACGATGTCGTCCCGGTTGCCGCGCGCGGCCATCCAGTTGCCGATGATCGTCTCGGACTCGCCGCCGGAGTTGCCGGGGACCCACTGCGAGTACATGTCGGCGGTATCGATGAAATTGCCGCCTGCCTGGGCGTACGCGTCGAGAACCGCGAAGGACTGCCGCTCGTCGGCTGTCCAGCCGAAGACGTTCCCGCCGAGGTTCAGCGGGTGGACGTCGAGTTCCGTCGTGCCGATTTTCGCCATGACCCGAAGTTACGGCGCTGACCGCCGCCGCGCTGAGGCGCGCGTCACCCGTCGACTCCGTGGGACTGGTCCGCCCGAACGCGGCGAATCTCGCGGCCTCGTACTATGCGCCAGAACGGCGCGGACCATCGACGAGGAGGACCACAGATGCCCATCGCCACACCCGAGGTCTACGCGGAAATGCTGGACCGGGCCAAGGCGAACGAGTTCGCTTACCCCGCGATCAACGTGACCTCGTCGGAGACACTCAACGCCGCGTTGCGCGGGTTCGCCGAAGCCGAGAGCGACGGCATCATCCAGGTCTCGACCGGCGGCGCGGAGTTCGCCTCCGGCACGAAGGTCAAGGAGATGGTCACCGGCGCTGTCGGCTTGGCCGAGTTCGCGCACGTGGTCGCCGAGAAGTACCCGGTGAACATCGCACTGCACACCGATCACTGCCCGAAGGACAAGCTCGACGGCTTCGTCCGCCCGCTCATCGCGATCAGCCAGGAACGGGTCGACGCGGGTCGCAACCCGCTGTTCCAGTCCCACATGTGGGACGGCTCGGCGGTGCCGATCGACGAGAACCTGCAGATCGCGACCGAGCTGCTGGCGAAGGCGGCCGCGGCGCGGATCGTGCTGGAGATCGAGGTCGGCGTCGTCGGCGGCGAGGAGGACGGCGTCGCCAACGAGATCAACGACAAGCTCTACACCTCCGAGGACGACTACCTCAAGACCCTTGAGGCCCTCGGCTCCGGTGAGCGGGGCCGCTACCTCCTGGCGGCGACCTTCGGCAACGTGCACGGCGTCTACAAGCCGGGCAACGTCAAGCTCCGGCCCGAGATCCTCAAGCAGGGCCAGGAGGTCGTGGCCAGGAAGCTCGGCCTCGACGCTGGTGCGAAGCCGTTCGACCTGGTCTTCCACGGCGGGTCCGGCTCGTTGCTCGAAGAGATCCAGGAAGCGGTGTCCTACGGCGTCATCAAGATGAACATCGACACCGACACCCAGTACGCCTTCACCCGCCCGATCGCCGCCCACATGTTCGCGAACTACGAGGGCGTACTCAAGATCGACGGCGAGGTCGGCAACAAGAAGTTCTACGACCCGCGCAGCTACCTCAAGGCGGCCGAGCAGGCGATGGCGGCGCGCATCACGCAGGCCTGTGAGCATTTGAAGTCGGCGGGCCGCATGATCGCGGGCTAGTCGTCCGATGTCACGAGATATCCCTCCCGGGTCTCCGGGAGGGATATCTCGTCTGTGGCGGCCGAGATCACGTGGTCAGGGCTCCAGGCTCCGATCTCACCCTCACCCGCTCGAACCGCGAAGCGATCGGTTTCGCCAGCCACCAACCCACCGCGATCAGCGCGAAGGTGATCGGCGCCGACCACCACGCGACCGGTGGTGCCCCGACAACAACGTCCTGCAAGTACAACGCCGTGTAGCCAAGCAACGCGACAGCGCCCGCACCGGCGACCGCCTCCACCGCGTGCGAGAGCCGGGCCCGCCGAACGATGTCGACGGCGACGCCCACCGCGACCAGATAGAACGGCACGGTCGACGGCGGGAAGTCGGCGACGACGAGCAGTGGCCAGATCACCGTGCGGTAGGCGACATACACAGTCGCCACAACGGTCGCGGCCCATTTGCGGCCGAGTGTGCGGCCCGCGAGCGCGAGCACGAGAGCCGCGACGCCGATTCCCCACAGCGGGTACACCCAGTCCGGGATCGGCAGCGCGAAATGTTCGATCGCCTCGAAGTCGACCGGGCGACCGATCTGGCCCGCGGCGAACTCGAGCAGTTCGAGTTCGGCGTAGCAGGTGTCGATGTTGAGGACACCGTTCGGCAGGCACGACGCCAGTTCGAGTACGCCGTACTCCTGCTGTCCGTTGGGGAACAGGGTGTTCTCCAGGAAGAACACCCACAGCGCGCCGAGCACCCACGGGTAGGCCCGGTCGCGTGGGGCGGCGGCGATCCAGCCATCCAGCAGGCCCGCGATGATGATCGCCGTACCCAGGTACAGCAAGCCGTGTGACGGGCTCCACGCGGTCAGGTCCAGGCCGCTGACGCGGTGGTTGATCACGTCGAGTGGTGCGGCGATGAGGAAAATGACCAGGCCGGTTTGCAGCAGCCGCTGCGACCGCTTCGTCGCGGCCATGCCGGTGAAGCTGTGGATGGCGACGAGCACCACCGCGACGCCGGTGCCGAGGGTGTTGAGCAGGTGTGGTGGCGCGAGGTCGTCGCGCAGGAACTTGAAGTGCCACGACTCGTCCCACGACGAGCCGATCAGCTTCAACGTCAGGGCGATCAGCCAGGTCCGGTGGGCGAGATGCCAGACCCAGTCGGGCGTCGCACGGCCCGCGTCGCCGCGCGTCCAGTGCAGGCGGAAGAAGTCTTTGAACTGTCCGACCTGCCCCTGGCCCGCCGGGGCTTGGACAGTCGCTTTCCCCTGATTCACCGGGCCATCATGGCGTTGCCGTGCTGAGAACGGGAAGAGCACCCCACATCAATGGGGGGAAATAGGGAATGTCCCCTACTGGTCCGCGCCCGGCCCATCACTCAGGGCGATCCTCCCACGATTCGCGCGTGCGGCAGGATGGGCGCCATGAATGGCAACCTGCTCGGCCCTGAGCCCACACTGCTTCCCGAACGCCCGGAGCCGCAGTCCGCCATCGAGGGTGGCCAGGACGCGACCAAGGTCGCGGCGTCCTGGCCCGACTTCAGCGAGGCGTGGGCCGTCCTCGCGGAGAAGGCGCTCGACGACGGCCAGCCGATCGCCGCCTACGCCTACGCCCGCACCGGATATCACCGCGGTCTCGACCAGTTGCGCCGCAACGGCTGGAAGGGCTTCGGCCCCGTCCCGTGGTCACACCGGCCGAACCAGGGCTTCCTGCGCGCTCTGGGAGCCCTCGCGCGGGCCGCGCGGGCGATCGACGACACCGAGGAATACCAGCGCTGCGCGACGCTCCTCGACGACTCCGACCCGGCGGCCGCCCCCGCGCTCGGACTTTCGTAGAGCCGAAGGCACCGGATCTCGCCCGCCGCCGAGTCGATCGGGACTCGGCGGCGCGTGCCGGTCGCGGTGTCTACGCCGCGGGCCAGTCGAGCACTCCCGCGAGCAGCGCGTGCACGGCGCCGTGATCGGCGTCCTCACTCAACGCGCATGATCCGCCACGCAGTCGGTACCACTCCTCGGCGCCCATGTAGCGCACCTCGGCCCGGATCATCCCGTCGCCCGTGCTGACCGTGCGCAGTTCGAGGTCGCCGGTGACGACGCCGACGTCCTCGGTCATCACGCCGCCGGGCCCCGCGGTGAACGGACTCGAATACTCGGACATCGCCGGTCCTCTCCTCGGAACTGCCCTGGAAAGTCCATTGTGGATGCGAAACGCCCCAGGACCGCGACCCTGGGGCGTCCGTGCGGTCTTGGCTCAGCAGGTGTTGAGCATCGAGGTCAGGGCCGACTTCTCGGCGGAGGTGACCGAGAGCGCGTAGCGGTACTTCACCCGCGACCACATCTTCGCGTAGGTGCAGTGGTACGAGGTCAGCGGCGGCTTCCAGGTCGCGGGCGTCTGGTCGCCCTTGGACTGGTTGACGTTGTCGGTCACCGCGATGAGCTGCGGGTTGCTCAGGTCGTTGGCGAACTGCTGGCGCTTGGTCGTCGTCCACGACGCCGCGCCGGTCCGCCACGCGGCCGCCAGCGGCACGACGTGGTCGATGTCCACGTCGGAGGCCGCGCTCCAGGTCGCCCCGTCGAACGGGCTGTACCAGCGGCCCGAGGTGGCCGAGCAGGACGAGTCGGTCACGACACTGGTCCCGTCGCGCTTGAGCACGGTCTCGCGGGTGTCGCAGGACCCCGAGATGGTGATCCAGTGGGGGAACTTGTCGCGCGAGTAGCCGGTCATCGAGCCGTCGGCCTTCACGGTCAGCGTGTTGAGTTCGGCGCGGGCGGTCGCCTCGCTCGGGATGTTGGGCGGGGTCGCGGCCGCGCCGTCGGCGAGGCCGACGACGAGTGCCGTGGACAGGAACAGGGAACCGAGCAGGGCTCGTGTCTTCGACATCGTGCCTCCGGTATCAGGGGACCTGAGCCGCACTACCGTGACTGCGCGACATGGCAGGCGTCATACCTACGAGTGACACTCTGACGACTGACGGCGAAAGTTCACAAGACCCCGCGGGCCACCCGAAGATCGGCGGTGTGGCGGTACCACGTCCATCGGGAAACATCACGTGCGTAATCGATACCGTCGAGCGACGGGATCACCGGCAGGCAGCCGATTTGGAACGCCCGGCCGTGAAACGCCTTGACGCGCTTGCCGAAGAGCCCAGTCGTCACCACCCGCACCACCAGCCCGTCGCGGCCCTCCGGGTCCGGGGTGATCTCCACCCTGGCCGCCCGCCCGCGCAACACCGTCGTGTCGTCGCAGTACGCCACGCCGCCGATCCGCCGCAGCACGCCGAGGCCGACCAGCACGCCGCCCGCGTCGTCGCGAATCAACGGGAACGGGTCGACCTCGCCACCCAGCGCGACCTCGACCAGCCGCCCCTGATCGGTGGGCAGCCCCCACAGCCGGGGGATCGCCGAACGCGCGGGATCGGCCGGAACGAAACCGACCGCCACGTCGGCGAGCCGATCGGTGCGCATGATCCGCAGCACAACCGCCGCGAGGTCCGCATCGGTGCCGAACACCACCGCCCGACGCCCCGCCACGGCTTTGAGCAGCGGATCCACCCGCGCTTTGCCCGGGAGCGGGCCGACCTCGTGCACCTCGACATCGTCACGCTCGGTGAGCGCGGGCGGGCAACCAGTGGTGTCGGTATTTCCGCAGGCCAGCACGAGTGCGCTCAATCCGGGCTCCTGGTCTAGTCTCAATCACCGGCATTCACCCCGTCACACCCGGGTGCGGGTGTCACAGGTTTCTCCACTTGTCGAACACCTGGAGTTTCACATGCCGGCAATCGTGCTGATCGGCGCCCAGTGGGGCGACGAGGGCAAGGGCAAAGCGACCGACCTGCTCGGCGACCGCGTCAACTGGATCGTGCGGTACCAGGGCGGCAACAACGCGGGTCATACCGTTGTCCTCCCCGATGGCCAGAAATTCGCACTGCACCTGATCCCGTCCGGCATCCTGACCCCCGGGATCACCAACGTCATCGGCAACGGTGTCGTCGTCGATCCCGGCGTGCTGCTGACCGAACTCGCGGGTCTGGAGGAGCGCGGCGTCGACACCTCGCGTCTGCTCATCTCCGCCGACGCGCACCTGATCATGCCGTACCACGTGGCCATCGATAAGGTCACCGAACGCTACCTGGGCAAAGCCAAGATCGGCACCACCGGGCGCGGCATCGGCCCGGCCTACCAGGACAAGGTCGCCCGCGTCGGGGTGCGCGTGCAGGACGTGCTCGACGAGAAGATCCTGCGGCAGAAGGTCGAGGCCGCGCTCGACTTCAAGAACCAGATCCTGGTCAAGATCTACAACCGCAAGGCGCTCGACCCCGGCCAGGTCGTCGACGAGGTGCTGTCGTCGGCGGAGAAGTTCGCGCACCGCATCGCCGACACCAGACTGCTGCTCAACCAGGCGCTCGAACGCGGCGAGGTGGTGCTGCTCGAAGGCTCACAGGGCACACTGCTCGACGTCGATCACGGCACCTACCCGTTCGTCACCTCGTCCAACCCGACCTCGGGTGGCGCATCGGCTGGCTCGGGCATCGGGCCCACCCGGATCACCACGGTGATCGGCATCCTCAAGGCGTACACCACCCGCGTCGGCTCCGGCCCGTTCCCCTCCGAGCTGACCGACGACATGGGCGAGCGGCTGCGCAAGGTCGGCGGCGAGATCGGCGTCACCACCAAGCGCCTGCGCCGCACCGGCTGGTTCGACGCGGTGATCGCCCGCTACGCCAGCCGGGTCAACGGCATCACCGACTACTTCCTCACCAAGCTCGACGTGCTCTCCGGTCTCGACACGGTGCCGATCTGCGTCGCGTACGAAGTGGACGGTCGGCGGGTCGACGACATGCCGATGACCCAGACCGACGTGCACCACGCAGTGCCGGTGTACGAGGAGATGCCGGGCTGGTGGGAGGACATCAGCGAATGCCGCTCCTATGAAGACCTTCCCGCCAACGCGCGCGCGTACGTGGAGCGCATCGAGGAACTGTCCGGGGCGAGGGTCTCGGCCATCGGTGTCGGCCCCGGTCGTGACCAGACGATCGTGCGTCACCAGATGGCCTGAGCTTTCCGCGCCACGGCGACCCGGACGTGACACGCGTCCGGGTCGCCCTTTTTCGACAGTTCGCCGGTGTTTCCACCATCCGGAGTCGCAGGCGCTCACTCCCTGACGAGCGCGGCTTCCTCCAGGTCCAGCTCACGCAGGACGCGGCGCAGGATCTCGTCATCGATGTCGCCGGAGCCGCGCGCGGCGATGAACGTGGCTCGTTCGGCTTCGAGCATCTCGCGCCGCAGCCGCCGGAACGTCGCCGCCGGGCTCTCCTCCTCCTGGCGCCCGAGCCGTTCCCACGCCGCGTTCCCCCGGTGTTCGGCGATAGCGCGCAGCCGGTCGGCGAGGTGGTCGGGAATGTCGCCCTCGCCGACCACCTCGTCCAGCCGGTTCATCGCCGCCCGCGCCGCCGCGTTCTGCACCTGGGCCTCGGCCAGGTGTCGATCGTTGGCGTCGTCCGCCCGCACTCCCAGTTTCCGGATCAACGTGGGCAGAGTCGTGCCCTGCAACAGGAGGGTGCCGACGGTGACGACGAAGGCCAGCAGCACCACCACGTCCCGGCCCGGCATCTCCAGCGGGATCGCCGCCGCCGCGGCGAGCGAGACCACCCCGCGCATCCCGGCCCAGGAGATCACCGTGATCTGCCGCCACCCTGGTCGCGGCTCCCGCTCGCGGATTCGCGCCGAAGCCCACCGCGGGATGTGCGCGGCGGGGAACATCCACACGAATCGCACCACGATCACCGCGAGCAGCACCACCAGCGACGCGCTGAGCAGGCCCCACCCGGGCTCCGCGTCCGACACCACGGTCCGCAACTGCAATCCGATCAGCGCGAACACCAGCGACTCCAGCAGCACGTCCACCGACCGCCACACCGCTGTTTCCTGCAGGCGCGTGGAGAACCCGGCGGCGGGCGAGTTGTGCCCGAGGAACAGCCCCGCCACCACGACCGCCAGTACCCCGGAGGCGTGCACCTCCTCGGCGAGCAGGTAGGCACCGAACGGTACGAGCAGGCCCAGCGCACTCTCCAGCGTCCCGTCGCCGATGCGCAGCCGGATGCGGTGCACGACGACACCGATCACCAACCCGACCACCACACCCCCGATGGCCGCGATCAGGAACGTGAGAATCCCGTTGCCCCAGGAGAACGCCGTGGTCCCTACCGCAGCGGCGACAGCCACCTTGAACGCCGTCAACGCTGTCGCGTCGTTGCCAAGGCTCTCCCCAGTCAGCAGCGTCATCGACCGCCGGGGCAACCCCAGTCGCCGCCCGATCGCCGCTGCGGCCACCGCGTCCGGCGGCGCTACCACAGCCCCCAACACCAGCGCCGACGCCAACGGAAGACCGGGTACGACCAGGTGCGCTACCACCCCCACGACGGCAGTCGTCACCAGCACGAGTCCGAATGCGAGCAACCCGATCGGGCGAAGATTGGCCTTGATGTCGAGGTAGGAACTGTCCAACGCCGCCGAGTACAGCAACGGCGCCAGCACCAGGACCAGAACCAACTCCGGCTCAAGCCGAAACTCCGGCACCCCCGGGATGAAGGACACGCCCAGCCCCACGGCCACCAGCACCAACGGCGACGGCCAGTCGACCCGACGCGCGAACGCGGTCACCGCCAGCGCCCCGGCGAACAACAGCAACATCTCCACGGCGCCTCCCCGACGGTTCTGGGTCAGGATTACCCAGATGATCCGAATCGGCAGGAGGACACTCGCTCATGAACTGTGAACACGTCGAGGCGCTACCCGTCGAGGTGACCCCGGACGCGACCGACCAGTGCCCCGACTGTGTCGCCGAAGGCACCGTCCACTGGGTCCACCTCCGTGAATGCCTCACCTGCGGCCATGTCGCCTGCTGCGACTCCAGCCCGCGCAAACACGCCACCGCCCACCACGACGAGACTGACCACCCGGTGATCCGCTCCTACGAACCGGGCGAGAACTGGCGGTGGTGCTACCCGGACGCCCGCCTGGTCTGACCAGGCGACGGTGAAGTGGCGGAGCGGTGCGTGATCCGCCCCGCCACCCGCGGTTACCGCCGCGCGAACAGCTCGGCCCGGGAGGCCACCGCGATGTCCGGGTTGTCCGAGAACACGCCGTCTACGCCCGCCGCCCAGAAGGCCGACAGTTCGCCGAACAGGTCCCCGTAGTCCGCTGGGTTCGCCGACGAGCGCAGGTTCGTGGGCAGGAAGCTGTTCTCCACCCGGAAGGTGTACGGGTGCACCTTGAGCCCGACCGCGTGCGCGTCGGTGACCAATGCCGTCGGCCTCGCCAGGTTCCCGGCGGTGTCCCTGGGGATGACCTGGTCCTTCGCGGGCCCGATGCCCTCGGCGTACGAGGCGATCTCGCGCAGGCCCTTCGGCGTCACCAGGTCGGCGTAGGTGCGGGGATCACCCTTGGCGACCAGGTCGTACGGTGCCCCGCTCGCCGAGGTGAGCTGGATCAGCGGCACCCGCAGGCTCCGCTTCATGGCGACCAGGTTCGACACCTCGAACGACTGCACGAACACCTTCGCGCCGCGTCGGTTGAGGCCGTTGCGGTTGAGGCTGTGCACCAGCTTGGGCTCCAGTTCGAGGCCGATGCCCGCGAAGTACGTTGGGTGCTTGGTCTCCGGGTAGATCCCGATGTCACGGTCGAGCTCCCTGGACAGTCGCCTGCTCAGGTCGATGACCTCCTGGAAGGTCGGCACCTGGTGGCGGCCGTTGTGGACGGTGTTCTGCTGGCGCAGCGCCGGGATGCGTTCGATCGCGCGCAGCGTGCGAAGCTCGGTCAGGGTGAAGTCCTCGGTCCACCAGCCCGTGACCGAGACGCCGTCGAGCACCTTCGTCGCCTTGCGCGCGGCGAACTCGGGTCGCGCCGCCACGTCGGTGGTGCCGCCGATCTCCGGCTCGTGCCGGGCGACCAGTACGCCATCCTTTGTGGACACCAGATCGGGCTCGATGTAGTCGGCGCCCATCCGCGCCGCCAACTCGTAGGCCGCGAGCGTGTGCTCCGGCCGGTAGCCGGACGCGCCTCGGTGGCCGAGGACGAGCGGTTCCGCGCGGTGGACACCGGCGGTTTCTGTCGGGGTTGCGGTTGCGGAGCTCATCGATACGAGCCCGAGTAGGGCGATCGCGGACATGGCGACTCCGGCGAACCGCGTGGCTGTCACCGTTCGACGCATGGGACCTCCTTGACGGCGGGGACTCTGGATCAGTGGACCGGCAAACACTCGCCGCGCGGCACGACCGCGAGGTCACCTGCGGGCGAAAGTCGCGCCAAGCGGGAGTGAACGCCGGGAAACTGACAGTTCGTAGAGTATTGGTCGCGGTAGGTCACGAAGGTGTCGACGAGCACCATGGATGCGCTTCTGTGTGACGCCGCCCACGGGTAGGTTGCGTTGGTGATCCACGCGCCCTGAAGGAGGATCGTTGCCCAGCACTGCCGAACGTGCCGCTGACGAGGCGGAACGGCCCGTCGACCCGACCGAGATCGTCGGCGCGCACGACGAGGAACGCCCATCCCGGCGCCTCAGCGGGCGGTGGGCACTGTCGGTGTGGGCCGCCTCGATCGGCATCGCCCTGCTGGTGCTCAAACAGGTGTTCTGGCCGTTCGCCACCGGCGCCCAGTTCTACCTGGTGATCTTCCTCGGCCTGACGCTGCCGATGGT
>JALZNB010000548.1 GCA_030857905.1 Actinomycetota bacterium | reverse complement strand
GCCCAACCCCGGGCGCCCGAACGGCGGCCGTCCAAGCCCTACCGCCCACATGAGCGCGGACGGCATGAGCGGACCGCCGAGCGGCCCCATCCGGCCAGGCGGACCCCCGACCGGCCCGAACGCGGGCCGTGGACCGAATGTGAGTCCGGCCGGACGCGGACCGACAGGACCAGGCAGGCCCGGCGCCCCGGGCCGAGCGCTGCCACCGGGTGCCCGACCAGGTGCCCCCGGCGCGGCGGGCGGCCCACCGCCGACCGACCCGTCCGAGGACCCCACCGTCTTCCTTCACATGACGAAGAACGGCTCGCGCGCCGAGCCGCAGTTGCTCACCCATCGCGAGCCTGACGACGAAGACCCTTACTACGACGACGATCCACGCGGGCAAGTAGCCAACGAGGAGAGTCCAGTGACCACTGGCCAGCGCCAACAGCGCCGCAACCAGATCTGGCGCCGGGTGCGGCGCACCGCGTACGCGGGCACCGCGCTCATGATCATCGTGCCGGTCATCGCGTTCTTCGTGACCTATCAGATGGTCGACGTGAACAACCCGGACGACGTGGCCCGCGAACAGGCCAAGGTCGTCACCATGTACTACGCCGACGGCAAGACCGAGATGACCAGGATCGCCGACTCCGGCGGCAACCGGATCATGCTCAAGGCGGGCGACATCCCGGACGCGGTCAAGTACGCGGTGTTCTCCGCCGAGGACTCGTCCTTCGAGAAGAACTCCGGGTTCGACCTGGTCGGCATCCTGCGCGCGGCGGTGAACAACGTGACCGGCGGCACCGGCGGTGGCTCTGGCATCACCCAGCAGTACATCAAGACGGCATCCGGCGACGACGATCCGACGCTGGAACGCAAGTGGGTCGAGGTCGTCAAGTCGTACAAGATGAGCAAGACCTACCAGAAGGACGACATCCTCTCCGCCTACCTCAACACGATCTACTTCGGCCGGGGCGCCTACGGCGTGGCCGCGGCGGCGAAGGCCTTCTACAACATCGACGACATCAAGACGATCTCGAAGTCGCAGGCTGCCCTGCTGGCGGGCATGATCCAGACCCCGGCCAAGGCCAACAAGGCGGAATACCAGCTCAGCCGGTGGGAGTACGTCACCGGTCGCATGGTCGCCAACGGCTGGATGACCGACGCCGAGAAGAAGGCGCAGCCCTTCCAGCCCCCGGTCCCGCTGGCCGACACCAAGGGTGCCGCGCTGCCCGCGCCGCGCAAGCGCATCCCGCAGATGGCGATCGAGGAACTGCAGGCGCGCGGCATCATGACCGAGGAGAAGATCAAGCGGAACGGCTACCGCATCGTCACCACGATCGACCCGCTCGCGCAGAACCTCGCCGAGAAGGCGGTGGCCGAGGTGATGGAGGGCCAGCCCGCGAACCTGCAGACGGGGTTGGTGGCGATCGACCCGCGAACCGGGAACGTGCTCGCCTACTACGGTGGCGCCGATCCGAACGGCACCGACTGGGCGGCCACCCCGCAGGAACCCGGCTCGTCGTTCAAGCCGTTCGACCTGGTCGGCCTGCTCAAGCAGGGCAAGGGCCTCGGCGAGGTCTACGAGAGCAAGGAACGGGCGATCACCCCCGGCGGCAAGGTCGTGCGCAACGCGACCAACCCCACGTGCGATCTGTGCACGGTGGAGCAGGCGATGAAGGAGTCGCTGAACGTCGTGTTCAGCGAGATGGTCTTCAAGGACGTCAAGCCTGCCGCCGTCGCCGAGGCCGCGCGGGAAGCGGGCGTGCAGTCACCGCTTGACGCCGCGACCAACGACATCAACATCGCCATCGGCGGTGGTGCCACGCAGGTCAGCACGCTCGACATGGCCGCCGCCTACTCGACGTTCGCCTCCGGCGGTGTGCGCAGGCTGCCTCGGATGGTGTCGCAGGTGCAGGATTCCTCCGGAAAGGTCATCTGGGAGGCCGCTGCCCAGCCCGAGTACATGGAGCAGCCCGCCTTCGACCCGGACCCCGGCAAGAGCCAGAAGATCGCCAGGAACGTCACCCAGTCGCTGCTGCCGATCCCTGAGTACTCGAAGATCGGCTGCGCGAATGGTCGGGAGTGCGCGGGCAAGACGGGTACCCATCAGTACGGCGCGACCAAGGACAACTCGAAGGCCTGGATGGTCGGCTACACCCCGCAGGTCTCGGCGGCGGTGTCGATGAGCGGCAACCAGAGTGAGCTGCGGCTTCTCGACGCCAAGGGCAAGATCATCTTCGGTGGTGGGCTGCCCGGCAAGATCTGGAAGCAGTTCATGGACAGCTACCACAAAGAGGCCGGACTGAAGAAGGAAGGCTTCGGCAAGTACGCCTCGATCGGCCGGGTCGAGCCCACCGAACCACCGAGCGCGTCGAAGCCGCCGCCGTCCGCGCCCCCGAGTGTTCCGGCGGAGACAACGACGGTGACGCCGTCGACGAGCACAGATGTCCGCCCGACGAAGCCCAGCGAGTCGGACCCGAAGCCGACGAGGCCCACCAAGCCGGATCGGACCACGACGACGACGGAGCCGGGGCTTCCCGGGTTCCCGGGGGACAACGACCGCGGCGAGAACTAGCCGGACCGGTCACGACGGGCGG
>JALZNB010000516.1 GCA_030857905.1 Actinomycetota bacterium | reverse complement strand
CCGGGGTTGAAGTACTCGATCTTGGCCAGCACGGTCGGCTGGAGCCCGGCCGCCAGAGAGTTCAGTTTCACCAGCGGCGTGTTGCCGACAAGGTCCATGACGTGGTCGACGTACTCCACCGGGGCTCCTCAAGTTTGATCTTCGTACCGAACACGGCGAATCCACTGTAAACGGCCAACCCGTAGCCACACGTGAGGTGGCGGGCACATTGGTAGCAAGAAACCCGGGTGTCGCGCGATACATCTGGCAGAGTTGTTCAGTCAGACGTCCGGCAGGATCACCACTCGACCGGGGGGACGGCGACGATGTGGATCAAGGGACTGGGAGTGCTCGCCGTTGCCGCGGGCTCGGTCGGCGGGCTGTCCGGCGTGGCATACACGCTGCTGAACAACCAGTCTCGGCAGGCCAGAACGCTGATCGGCGTCCCGCGTGACCTGCCTCTCAACGCCGACGGCGTCTACCTTCCCGACGGTACAGGTCCGGTGGCCGTGTCGCCCTCCGCGGTGCTGACGTTCGCCATCTTCGGCGATTCCAGCGCGGCCGGGCTCGGCGCGGAGACCGTCGAGCTGCTGCCCGGCGTGCAACTCGCGAAGGGCCTCGCCCGCGAGTCCGGCAGACCGGTGCGGTTGATCACCCACGCGGTGAGCGGCTCGCGCACGGTCAATCTGATCACCCAGGTCGACGCGGCACTGATCGAACGACCGGACGTCGCGGTGATCATGGTCGGCGGCAACGACGTGACCGCGAAGGTGCGGATCGACCGGTCGGCGTCCCTGCTGGCGGTCCAGGTGCGCAGGCTGATCCTGGCGGGTGCCGCCGTCGTGGTGGGGACCTGCCCGGACCTCGGAACGATCACCCCGATCCCCCAGCCGCTGCGCGCGATCGTGCGGCGATGGAGCCAGACACTGGCTCGCGCCCAACGCCGCGAGCTGTCGCGAACCTCGGCGTCGGTGGTACCGCTCGGCGCACTGCTGTCACGGCAGTTCCGGTCCCGACCGGACGACCTGTTCAGCCCGGACCGATTCCACCCGAACGGCGCGGGCTACGCGCTCGCCGTGGAGGTGATGCTCGCCCCGCTGTGCGTGGCGGTGGGAGTGCGGACCTGCCGGTGATCAACCCCACGCCACGCTTCACCGACGACGGCTCCAGGGTCGGGACCGACCGGGCTACGCCCGAGTAACGTCGGGGGCGTCGAGCGACCACGAAGGAGCCCAGCCATGCCAGAGGCAGTCATCGTCTCCGCTGTCCGATCCCCCATCGGGCGCGCCGGGAAGGGGTCGATGGTCGGCATCCGTCCGGACGACCTGACCGCGCAGATGGTGCGCGCCGCGCTGGACAAGGTGCCCGCGCTGGACCCGGCCGACATCGACGACCTCATGCTCGGCTGCGGCCTGCCCGGCGGCGAGCAGGGCTTCAACATGGGCCGCGTCGTCTCGGTGCTGCTGGGCTACGACCACCTGCCAGGGTGCACGATCACCCGCTACTGCGCGTCATCGCTGCAGACCACCCGAATGGCGCTGCACGCGATCAAGGCGGGCGAGGGCGACGTGTTCATCTCCGCGGGCGTGGAGACGGTGTCGCGCTTCGAGAAGGGCAGCTCCGACTCCTTGCCGGACACCCGCAACCCGATCTTCGGCGAGGCGATGGAGCGCACGGCGTCGGCCGCCGCGGGCGGCGCGGACTCCTGGGTCGACCCCCGGCAGTCCGGCCACATCCCGGACGCCTACATCGCGATGGGCCAGACGGCGGAGAACCTCGCGCTGGCGCACGGGATCACGCGAGAGGAGATGGACCGGTTCGGGGTGCGCTCGCAGAATCTCGCGGAGAAGGCGATCGAGAACGGATTCTGGGCGCGGGAGATCACGCCGGTCACGCTGCCGGACGGTTCCGTCGTGGAGAAGGACGACGGCCCTCGGGCCGGGATCACCTACGAGAAGACGGCCACGCTGAAGCCGGTGTTCCGCCCGGATGGCCGAGTCACCGCCGGGAACTGCTGCGCGCTCAACGATGGCGCGGCGGCGCTGGTGATCATGTCCGACACGAAGGCCGCGGCACTTGGGCTGACGCCGTTGGCGCGGATCGTCTCGACCGGGGTTTCCGGGCTGTCACCGGAGATCATGGGACTGGGACCGGTCGAGGCGTCCCGGCGGGCACTGCGCCGCGCCGGACTGTCCATTTCGGACATCGACCTGGTCGAGATCAACGAGGCGTTCGCCGCGCAGGTGATTCCCTCCGCACGGGAACTCGGTGTCGACGAGTCGATCCTGAACGTCAACGGTGGCGCCATCGCCGTGGGCCACCCGTTCGGCATGACCGGCGCTCGAATCGCCACCACGTTGATCAACTCGCTGCAGTGGCACGACAAGCAGTTCGGGTTGGAGACGATGTGCGTGGGTGGCGGGCAGGGAATGGCGATGGTGCTGGAGCGCCTCTCCTGAGTGCGGTGGTGGGGCCGGGGGCGGAGTTCGTCCCCGGCCGCGCCGGTTCGGCAAGCGGTCAGGCCCACCAGAAGAACCAGAGGGCGCCCGCCGCGCTGATCAGGACCGCGAAGACACCCAAGGACGCCATCGGACCGCGTCGACGGTCGGCGAAGCGCTGGGCCATGATCGCGGCGACAGCGGCCACGATGTGACCGATGACCACGCCCACTCCCGGGCCGGGAACACCCTGAACCCACGACAGGATCTGAACTCCCAGAACCACCAACGCGAGCAGGCATAAGCCGAAGGTGAGAGCACCCGCCAGTTCCCGCCAGAAGCCGGACCTGGCCTTCGTGGTCGCGGACGACGCGGGAACCCGGGGCAGCTCCACGGTGGTGGGCTCCTCGCGGTAGAGGCGTTCGGTGGGGCCGGTCACGGCGACAGCATCGCCCATGGCTCCAGCGCCGGTCCAGTGGCCTGTCCCGTGTCACAGCTCCGACGGAAGTCGCACCAGCCACACTGGCGGCCCGGGGTCGTCGGGAACAGCACGTCCGGGTCGCCGCCCGCCTTGAGGGTGTCGGTGGCGAGTTGGAACTCCTCGGCGGACTCTTCGGCACGGCGGAGATGGCGGGCCAGGGACTCGTCGGTGTGCTCCCAGGCCGCCACTGTCCCGGTCGGCAGGTGGTGCAGTTCGACCCGGGTGCATGGGCGGCGCAACGTGCGGCGGGCGGCGAGCACATACAGCGCGAGCGCCTGCGAACCGCGGGCGTCGTCGGTGGTCAGGGCGTGGCGGCCGGTCTTGTAGTCGATGATGACGACCTCGTCGCCGCGCTGATCGATACGGTCGACGCGACCTTCTGCGACGAGAGTGCCGACCGGCGCGGAGACCCAGCGTTCCAGGCCGACCGGTTCGACCGTGACGTCGTTCTCGCTCACGTAGTCGTGGACCCAGCCCGCCGCGCGCTCGCGGAACCGAGCGGCCTGGGCCTGGTCGGCGAAGCCGTCGTCTTTCCAGTGTGTGCTCACAAGGGCTGCGGCCATGTCCGGATCACGTTTGGCCACAGGCAGATCGAACAGCGCCTTCAACGCGTTGTGCACCACCGCACCCAGCGTGCTGTGCGCCCACGGGCCACCGCGCGGCGGTGTGGGGCGATCGAGGTAGGTCATGCGGAAACGACGCGGACAGTCCGCCCACACCGAGAGCCGCGACGGCGTCACCTTGATGAGCTTGCGCGGCATACTCTCGAACCCCAACTGGCCCTGCACGCCGCCCACGGTACGCAGTGGCACCGACACTCTCGGCGCGGGTGTGGAAAGGTGGCGCGCGTGGAGATTTGGCACAACCCCCGCTGCGGCAAGTCCCGCGCCGCCAAGGCCGCGCTCGACGACGCCGCGCCCGGACACACCGAACGCCGCTACCTGGACGAACCGCCCACGGCGGCCGAACTCGACGCGGTGCTGACCAAACTCGGCCGTGAGCCGTGGGAGATCACCCGGTTCAAGGAGGCCCGCGCCGGGGAGCTCGATGTGGCGAACCTGCCGCGGGAGCGCGCGAAGTGGATCGCGGTGTTGGTCGCGAACCCGGTGCTGATCGAACGCCCCATCATCATCGACGACACCCGCGCCTACCTCGCCCGGACGCCGGAGGCGATCGCGGAGGCGCTGGGACGGTGAAGCCGGTCAGCTCCCGCCGGAGACGTAGCCCCGCACCGAGTCCGCGACCAGTTGGACCGCGATCGCCGCGAGCAGCAGACCGGCGATCTTGGCCAGCAGCGTGATGCCGCTGTCCTTGATCAGCCTGATCACCACTCCCGAATAGCGCAGACACAGCCACAGGAACACGTGCACGGTCACGATCGCCAGCCCGACAGCCAGGTACGACGACACGCGCCCATCGGCCTGGCGGACGAAGACGATGGTGGCGGCGATGGCGCCGGGGCCCGCCAGCAGCGGGGTGCCCAGTGGCACCAACGCGATGTTGACGTCCTCGGCGACCTCGGTCTCGGTGGTGCCGCGCCCGGTGAGCAGGTCCAACGCGATCAGCAACAGCAGGATGCCGCCCGCCCCCTGCAACGCGGGGATGCCGATGCCGAGGTGGGACAGGATGGCGTCGCCGCCGATGGCGAAAACGCTGATGACGCCGAAGGACACCAGCACCGCCTGGCGAGCCGCACGGTGACGGGTGGCCGCCGACTTGCGGCCGGTCAGACTCAGGAACACCGGGATCGTGCCCGGCGGGTCCATGATGACCACCAGGGTGATGGCGGCCTGGGTGAACAGGTGCACATCCACGAAATCCATCTCAGCCCCCAGCGAGAACTTCGGCGCCCGTGGCGCGTTCGGCGATGGCGTCGAGCATCTCCGGCGCCGTGGTCTCCTGTCCGAGCCGGACCGTCTTGTTCGTGCCGTGGTAATCACTCGACCCGGTGATCAGCAGGTCAAGGCGGCTCGCGATCGCGCGGAGTTGCGCGCGGGCGGTCTCATCGTGGTCGGGGTGGTCGATCTCCACCCCGTCGAGACCCGCCGAGACCAGTTCCTCGACCGTGGCCGCGTTGATCGTCGGTCCACGCTTGTGCGCGAAACCGTGCGCCAGCACGGTCACTCCCCCGGCCGCCTTGGTCATCTCGATCGCCTCCACCACCGGAGTCTTGCGGCTGGGCACGTAGTACCCGTTGCGGCCGTGCAGCAGCGTGGTGAACGCTTCGGTCACAGACGAGACCACACCCGCCCGCACGAGGGCCTGGGCGAGATGTGGGCGGCCCGCGGGCGCGTCACGCGGGAGATCGGCCAGCAGGGTGTCGGCGTCGACGGGGAAGCCGTCAGCGGCCATCCGATCGGTCATGGTGTGCAGGCGGGCCCGGCGGGCGGCACGCGTACGGGCGTGCTCGGCGACGACGGCCTCGGCGAGTGGGTCGAACAGGTACGCCAGCAGGTGCACCGTGCAGGTCCCGCCACGACCGTCCGGCGAGACGCAGGTCAACTCCGCACCGCGCACCAGCCGCATCCCCGCCGGCAGCGCGGCGGCGGCCTCGGCC